>JBKJSR010000367.1:0-3026 GCA_046594355.1 Bryobacter sp. | reverse complement strand
ACTATCGCCGCGCGAAGATCGCGGGCGAGGATGTCGTGGACTCGGTCGAGCAGGAACCGGAGAACATCATGGATTCGTCGTCGTAAGCCGACAACGAATCCATGATGTTCTCCGGTTCCTGCTCGACCGAATCCACGACATCCTCGCCAGCAATCTTTGCGCGGCGATAATATTCCAGACCCGTTCCAGCCGGAATGAGACGGCCCATGATCACGTTCTCCTTGAGACCACGCAGATAATCGACCTTGCCGTTGATCGCGGCTTCTGTCAATACACGAGTGGTTTCCTGGAAGCTCGCCGCCGAGATAAAGCTATCAGTGGACAAGCTCGCCTTAGTGATGCCGAGCAGAATGGGGTTGCCCCGTGAAGGACGCCCGCCACTCTCGATGGCGCGAGTGTTTTCGGTCTTGAACTTGAAGCGGTCCACGACTTCCTCAGGGAGGAATTCGGTGTCGCCGATCTCGTCGATCTTGACCCAGCGAAGCATCTGCCGAACAATCACCTCAAGGTGCTTGTCGTTGATGTTCACGCCCTGAAGCCGATAGACTTCCTGGACTTCGTTCACCATGTACTTCTGCAGTTCCGTTTCGCCAAGTACCGACAGGATGTCGTGCGGATTGCGGGGGCCATCCATCAAAGGATCGCCGGCTTTAATACGCTCGCCTTCCTGGAAGTTGATGTGGACACCACGGGGAATCGAGTATTCCTTGACCGTGCCGTCGTCACCCTTGATCGAGATCTTGCGGAAGCCCTTGATGAGCTCGCCGAAGTGAATCGACCCGTTGATCTCGGCAATGATCGCCGGATCGTGGGGTTTGCGGGCCTCAAAGAGTTCCACAACGCGGGGGAGACCGCCGGTGATGTCTTTGGTCTTGGTGGTGGCGCGGGGCAGCTTGGCAAGGACGTCGGCGGCGTGTACCTCTTCGCCGTCACGTACCAGCATGTGGGCGTGGGTCGGCATGAGGTAGCGCCGCTCGTCGGCCTTGGAGCCGCCGGCGTGCTTGATGATCAGGGCGGGAACGCGCTTGTCGTCGGTGGAATCGATGACGACAAACTGGCTCATGCCGGTGATCTCGTCGACCTGTTCGGCAAGGGTGACCTGATCGATCATGTCCTTGAAGTGAACCGTACCCGAGACTTCGGTGAGGATCGAGAAGGAGTAAGGATCCCACTCGAGCACAACCTGATTCTGTTTGACGGGCGCGCCTTCTTCGAGCAGAATCTTGGCACCATAAACGACGGGGTAGCGTTCTTTTTCGCGGCCCTTTTCGTCGACGATCACCAGGATGCCCGAACGGTTCATCGAGATCATCTGACCCTTCTTGTCTTTTACGACAAGAATGCCATCGAACTTGATGAAGCCATCGGTCTTGGCGTCCTGCGTGGACTGTTCCGATTGTGAAGAAGCCGTACCGCCGACGTGGAAGGTACGCATGGTGAGCTGCGTGCCGGGTTCGCCGCTGGACTGGGCGGAGATGATGCCAACGGCTTCACCACGCTCGACCATGCGGCCGGTGGCGAGGTTGCGGCCGTAGCAAAGCTGGCAGACGCCGCGCTTGGATTCGCAAGTCAACACCGAGCGGATTCTGACGCGTTCGATACCAGCGGCCTGGATGGCCGAGGCCTTTTCTTCGGTGATTTCCTGGTTGGCGCGGACGATGATCTGACCTTCAAAGTCGATCTCGTCTTCTTGCGCAACGCGGCCAATGATACGGTCGCGGAGCGGTTCGATGATTTCTCCGGCTTCGATGATCGGCTCGACGAAGATGCCTTCGAGAGTGCCGCAATCGAGTTCGGAAATGATCACGTCCTGGGCAACGTCGCAGAGACGACGGGTGAGATAACCCGAGTCGGCTGTCTTCAAAGCGGTGTCGGCGAGACCCTTACGGGCACCGTGCGTCGAGATGAAGTACTGGAGCACGTTGAGGCCTTCGCGGAAGTTGGCCGTGATGGGGGTTTCGATGATTTCGCCGTTGGGCTTGGCCATCAAACCGCGCATACCGGAGAGCTGGCGGATCTGCTGTTTCGAACCGCGGGCGCCGGAGTCGGCCATGATGTAAATCGGGTTGAGATAGCGGCCGGTGCGATCGTCTTCTTCCATGAGTTTGAACATGGCGTCGGAGATTTGATCGTTGGCGCGCTGCCAGATTTCGATGGTCTTGTTGTAGCGTTCGCCGTTGGTGATTGCGCCGTCGTTGTACTGCTGCTGGACTTCGATCACGTTCTTTTCGGCGTCGGCGATGAGCTTGGGCTTGAGGCTGGGTACGACCATGTCGTCGATGCCGATGGAGACACCGCCGCGCGTGGCGTAGTGGAAGCCAAGAGCCTTGACATCGTCGAGCATGGCGACGGTGGCGTGGAGACCAAAGCGCAGGTAGCAATGATGCACCATCTGCGTGAGGCCCTTCTTCTTGAGCAGGCCGTTGATGAAGGCGATCGGTTCTGTAGTGAGCGGGGCAATGGCACGCTGCAGGACGTCATTGAAGATGACGCGGCCTACAGTCGTATCCATGTACTGCTTTACGTATTCGACCGGCTCGGTGTGCATGACGTTCTGCGAGTCGAAGGCCTTGGTGAGGTCGATGACCTTACCGGTGTAGCGCAGGCGGATGGGCGAGAGCGTTTCTACTTCGTCGAGTTCGAGGGCGATGAGAACATCGTCTACCGAGGCGAAGGTACGGCCTTCCCCGAGGGTGCCGGGGCGGGCTTTGGTGAGGTAGTAAAGTCCAAGCACCATGTCCTGCGAAGGCGTCGCGATGGGCGCGCCGTGGGCTGGCGACAGGATGTTATTGGAGGCGAGCATCAAAGTGGAAGCTTCGATCTGCGCTTCAGGCGAAAGCGGAATGTGGACAGCCATCTGGTCGCCGTCAAAGTCGGCGTTGAAGGCGGTACAAACCAGCGGATGCAGCTTGAGGGCTTTGCCTTCGACGAGCACGGGCTCAAAGGCCTGGATGCCGAGGCGGTGGAGCGTAGGAGCGCGGTTGAGAAGGACCGGGTGATCCTTGATCACCTCTTCGAGGATGTCC
>JBKJSR010000137.1:0-3699 GCA_046594355.1 Bryobacter sp. | reverse complement strand
TCCAGATCACTCGCGCCCAGGCCCTCGAACTCCAGGCCCAGGACCGTTGGGTCAACGATCCCGATCATCCCACCTGGTTCTCGCAAATGGAACGCTTCATCAAACTCGGTGCCCTGCAGGAACGCCGCGCCGACAGATCTCTCAACGAACTGCGCAAACTCCAGCGCGACCGCTTCGCCGCCCTCGAGGTCCAGGGCGAAATCTACGCATACGGCAAAGAAGTGAATTTCTCCAAGGTTCTCCCCATCGCCGATCTTCGCACGCAAAATCTCTACAACACCAGCGCCGGACTCATCGCGATCTCACTTCTAGCCACAACTGAAGAAGCAAAACTCATCGCTAAAACAAAGCCAGCCCCAGTTGGAGAGGGTGCCGATTACATCAAGCTCTCCGACGAAGACCTCATCCGTCTCGGTGTAGCAGCCGGCCACTTGAAACTCTAAACAAACGAACCCAAACCCGACCCGGCCCAAGCGCCAAACGATCTTTGAAATCCGAACCAGACAATTACCCACCGCAAGGACGACGCCCGTCCTCTGCCCAAGAACCCAAAGCGCCGCGAATCCCTGCGTCTTTGGGTTCCGGCGCGGCCCCACCTGCCTGATCGGCCTCTCCTAACGCCAGTCCACAACCGCCTTCAGAATGCCGCTCGCCGGATCCGTCCAGACAGGAAAACGATTCATCATTTCATCCACCGGGCAAAGGTCGCTCACCCAGTGCTTAGTTTGAATCCGCCCGCTCTCCACTTCCTGCAAAATAAATCGATGCTCTTCCGGCAATGCGTTTCGCGAACTGAATACAGTCAACTCTCTCCGGTGAAACGGATCCGGGTCGTGAAAGCTTACATCCCCCACAAAGAGCCCCACAAAAATCAATTTCCCGCCCGCCCCGGTATAAGAAAACGCATTCTGCATCGACTCCTGATTGCCCGTACAATCAAACACCAGTGTCGGCAATTCCGGCGTCTGATCGTGTACCGATTCCGCGCTCTCATGCAATCGCGATGGCCCCATATACTGCTGCACAAAGTCGCGCCGCGAAGCACTCAAATCAAGCACTTCGTAACTTGTCCCCCGCAAGCGCAAGAACTCCATCACAGTGCATCCAATCGGACCGGCGCCAATCACCAGTGCCCGCTCCCCCGCACGCGCCTGCGACCGGTTCACCGCATGGCAGCCAATTCCCAACGTCTCAATCAAAGCCAACTCCTCGAGCGACAGGCTTTTCGAAGGATAAAGATGCGCCGCAGGCAAAATCATCTCCTCCCGCATACCTCCATCGGTATGTACGCCCAGCACTTTCAACTGGATACAGCAATTTGACTTGCCCTGACGGCACGAAATGCATTCCCTGCATGACAGGTAGGGGTTCACCGCGCAAAAGTCGCCCTCGGCAACCTGCGTCACTCCATTACCCACCCGCAAAACTTCAACACCCAGCTCGTGTCCCAAAATCCTTGGGTAGCTGAAAAAGGGCTGCCTTCCCTTAAACGCATGCAGGTCCGTCCCACAAATTCCGACGGTACGGATTCGCACCAGCGCCTCCCCCGCAGCGGGCTCATTTGCCACCGGCAAATCCGTCCATTGAAATTCGCCCGGCTGATTTAAAGTGATCGCTCTCATAATCCTTGATTGTATGTGGCATCGGAAGTGATAAGTTGGAGTTTTGATGCTCAACTTTTCCTGCTTGCTCCTTGTCGCGCCCATCCTCACGCTGCACGCCGCAGATTTCGTTACCGACATTCATCCCATCCTCGCTTCGCGTTGCCTCGGCTGCCACGCGGGAGCGAAAGCGCAAGCCGGTCTCGACCTCAGCACGCGCGAAAGCGCACTCCGTGTGCTCGCCGCAGCCGACAGTACCCTTCTCGCCCGCGTGGAAGGCCGCGCCGGTCGCATCATGCCTCCCGTCGGCGCTCCCCTCGAACCCAGACAGATCGCCCTCCTCCGCGATTGGATCGCTTCCGGTGCCCCTTGGGCAGAACTCAAATCAACCGCTCCCACCGACTGGATTGCCCCCCTGTCTCCACGGCAAGTTTCTCCACCCGGAGGCGTCGGCAACCCGATTGACCGCTTCCTCGGCAAGCCGGCTAAAGGCCTCGCTACCGACAACACTTTTGCCCGCCGCGCCTATCTCGATTCCTGGGGCATCGCCCCCAGTCCGCAACATCTCGCGGCGTTCCTGTCCAACACCCGTCCAGACAAACGCACCCGTCTCATCGAAACTCTCCTCGGCGACGAGCGCCTCTACACCGGCCACTGGATCAGTTGGTGGAACGATCTGCTGCGCAATGACATCGGCGTCGTCTACCACGGCGACCACAAATCGATTACTCCCTGGCTGGACCGCGCACTCCGTACCAACATGCCCTACGACGAGATGGTTCGCGAACTTCTCAACCCCATCGGTGGCGAATCGCCCGAAGGTTTTCTGATCGGTGTCAACTGGCGCGGAGAAGTGAATGCCAGCCAAACCCCGCACATGCAGGCTTCGCAGAACACGGCTCAAATCTTCCTCGGCATCAATCTCAAGTGCGCCAGTTGTCACGACAGTTTCATCAACAAGTACAAGCTCCGTGAAGCCTACGGCCTTGCTGCGATGTTCTCTAAGGAAGACCGTCTCGAAATCGTTCGCTGCGACAACCGCACCGGAGCGTTTCAGGAACCACAATTCCTCTGGCCGGAACTCGGCGCGATCCCCAAAGGCGCTAGTCCCAGCGAGCGCCGCTACCATGCCGCCAAGCTCTTCACTCATCCTCAAAACGGACGCCTGGCCCGCACCATCGTCAACCGCTACTGGCAGCGTCTCATGGGGAAGGGCATCGTGGAAACGGTCGACGACATGGACGCCAAACCCTCAAACCACGACCTCCTCGATTGGCTCGCCGCCGACTTTGCCGCCCACAACTACGACCTCAAACATTTGCTGCTTCAAATCATGACTTCCGATGCCTACCAGCGCGCCGACGCGCTCCCCCGCCGCATCGGTGCCGAGCAGTTCGGCGATACACTGAGCGCAGTCACTGGGGAATGGCGCTTCCTCCAGACCGGTGCTTCCGACCGCGCCCTGCTCGGACGCGATTGGCAGTTCAAAAGCACTCCGCTCAGCCGCTCGCTCGGTCGTCCGATTCGCGATCAGGTCTACACAACACGCAACGAAGATGCCACTACTTTCCAGGCCCTCGAACTCGCCAACGGCCCCACGCTGGCTGCCAATATCCATCGGGGTGTCATGCGCCTGCTCGGGGAACTGCCGCATGCCCCCGAGAGCATTTACGATTCCCTCAACATGCGCAGCGGCGAAGTAAAAGTTGAAGTCCCCGTCACTGGGCTCAAACAGGTTTGGCTGCTCACCGAAGACGCCGGCACCTACGATCTCGACAAGGCCGAAGTAGGCTGGAAGGACATCACGCTCAGTGGACCCAAAGGCGAAAAGGTCCTCCAGGCGGGTAGCATCCAGACTCGCATCGGCACCCGCCGCCTCTACGATATCGAGCCCGGTTACGATACCCTCCGTGCCAAAGCTTGGATCAGCGACGCCTCAAAAGCCAGCGATATCAACACCTCCGTCCGCTTCTTCATCTTCGGTGCCGAACCCGATCGCAGCCGTCTCGTCAGGATCTCCGGTGCCAGCCCCTGGGCACCTGCCCCAAAGCTCACCAGCATCGATCAAACCATCGAATATTTTTGGCGCAGCCTCCTC
>JBKJSR010000069.1:0-7583 GCA_046594355.1 Bryobacter sp. | reverse complement strand
CGGCATTCTCGTCCGTAACCGCAGCTATGAGATCCCCGGCTGCGTCCGGGTCACGGTTGGAACGCAAGATCAGACGCGGCGCTTTCTCGCCGCGCTAGAACCACTTTGGAAGGAGATTCAACGATGAAGCCCCTTCTCGTTTTCGACATGGACGGTGTGCTGGTTGAGGTGAAAGAGTCGTATCGCGAATCGATCCGTTCGACTGTGATGCACTTCACGGGCAAGGAAGCGCCGCACAATCTGATTCAGTACTACAAGAATCAGGGCGGCTGGAATAACGACTGGAAGCTGAGCCGCGAACTGTGCAGTGTTTACGGCAAGGAGATCGCTTTCGAAGCTGTCGTGGAAGTGTTCAACCAATATTTCTTCGGCCACAACGGTGTGCCTGGATTGATTGAGCGCGAGCGCTGGATCGATACGAATGGCGTATTGGCGCGCCTCAACCAGCGCTTCGACTTTGCCATCTTTACGGGCCGTGTGCAGGAGGAAGCTCAGATCACTCTGCGCCGTTTTGCCACGCACCTCCACTGGGTTGCGGTGATCGGAGACGACAACGTGACGCAGTCCAAGCCCAATCCCGAAGGGCTCTTGCAATTGAAGGCCGAGCGCGAAATAGCTTACTACCTTGGTGACACCGTCGACGACGCCAAAGCGTCGAAGGCGGCGCAAGTTCCCTTCATCGCCATCACGGCGCCGGGCGGCAATTTTGCCGCGTTCGCGCCGGCGGCATTTCTCGACAGCATCAACGAACTGGACACTTTTCTTTAACCCACATGCGCACTGCATCCATCGAACGCATCACCAAAGAGACGCAAATTCGCGGCACCCTCAAGATCGAAGGTAGGGGCAAATACACGATCACCACCGGCGTCCGTTTTCTCGACCACATGCTTGAGCTGTTCTCGCGACACGGCGGCTTCGACCTGAAGCTCGAAGCTACGGGCGACCTCGACGTAGACCAGCACCATACGGTCGAAGATGCCGGCATTGTGCTTGGGCAGCTCTTCAATCAGGCGCTCGGCGACCGCAAGGGCATCAACCGCGCCGGCTACTTTGTGCAGACCATGGACGAGACTCTCGCCGTCTGCGCCATCGATCTCGGCGGCCGCCCGGCGCTGGTCTACAAGGACCTCGTGAAGGTGGTGCATGTGGGCGATTTGCAGACCGAGTTGCTGATCGATTTCTTCGACGGTTTTACGCAACACGCGAAGGCGAACTTTCATGCCAAGGTGCTTTACGGCCGCTCGAATCATCACAAGATCGAGGCGATTTTCAAGTGCTTTGCCAGGGCGGTGAAGTACGCCTGTTCGAAGGATGCTCGGCTCAAGGATCAGTTGCCATCCACCAAGGAATTGCTGTGATATCCATCATCGATTATGGGGCGGGCAATCTGCGCTCCGTACAAAATACGCTGGCCGAACTAGGGGCGAGCTATAAGCTGATCGATACACCCGAAGCGGTGCGGGCCGCCGACAATCTGGTGCTGCCGGGAGTGGGCCACTTTGGCCAGCTCATGGCGTCGCTCGACTCGCTGCAATTGCGGCGGCCGATCCTCGAAAAAATCGCGGCCGGCAACCCGTTTTTTGGAATTTGCCTCGGGATGCAGGCTCTTTTCGCCTCCTCGGAAGAAGCGCCCGAGTTGACTGGGCTGAGCATCTATCCGGAACGCATCGTGCGTTTTCCGGCCGGGGCGCGAGTGCCGCACATGGGCTGGAATTCGCTAACCCCGCGACCCGATTCAAAGCTGCTCGCCGGCCTTGCCGATCCGATTTATGTGTACTTCGCCAACAGCTACTACGCGCCTCCGGTTGAGGCGACATCGGCGACCTGCGACTACCAGTTGTCCTTTAGCGCGGTGATCGAACGCGACAATATTTACGGCGTGCAATTTCATCCGGAGAAGTCCGGACCTACAGGCCTCAAGATCATGCGCAACTTTCTGGAGCTGGTCTAATGCTTGCCAAGCGAATCATTCCCTGCCTCGATGTGACGGCGGGCCGTGTCGTCAAGGGCATCAATTTCGTTAACCTGCGCGATGCCGGCGACCCGGTGGAGCTCGCCCAGCGTTACAACGAACAGGGCGCGGACGAAGTTGTATTTCTCGACATCACCGCTAGCTCGGACGAGCGCAACACGATGGTGGACGTCGTCTTTCGCACCGCGCAGCGGGTGTTTATTCCCCTCACTGTCGGCGGTGGCATTCGGGAAGTACGCGACGCGAGACGCATCCTCGTTTCGGGGGCGGACAAGGTGACAGTCAACACCGCCGCCGTACGCCGTCCCGAACTGATTACCGAATTGAGCAAAGAGTTTGGCGCGCAGGCGGTTGTGCTCGCGATCGACGCCCGGCTCAAGTCGCCTGGCTCGTGGAGCGTTCATACCAAGGGCGGCCGCGTCGACGAGAACATCAATGTGGTGGAGTGGGCGCAGCGCGGCGAAGCACTCGGCGCGGGAGAAATCCTGCTGACTTCGATGGATACAGACGGTGTGCGGCAAGGCTTTGACTGCGCTCTCACGCGGGCGGTGAGCCGCGCCACGCGCATCCCTGTGATTGCGAGTGGTGGTGGCGGCATACCGGAACATTTTCTTGAAGTGCTCACCGATGGCGAGGCCGATGCCGCACTCGCGGCGAGCATTTTTCATTACGGCACTTATACGGTCAACGACCTCAAAGAGTTTTTGGCCAGGCACAACATCCCCGTCAGAAAGAACGCATGATCGTACCCTGCATAGATCTACAGGACGGCAAAGTCGTCCAGCTTGTCCAAGGCAAAGAGAAGGCCCTCGAGGGCGAAGCGCCGCTGGTGATGCTGGAGCGCTTCAGCGGTTTTTCGGAGATACAGGTGATCGATCTCGACGCCGCGATGGGCCGCGGTGCCAACGACGCGATTGTCGAAATGCTGGCGGGCCGGGCGCGCTGCCGGGTTGGCGGTGGAGTGCGCAGCCCCGAACGCGCTCTGGCTCTCGTCCGTCAAGGGGCCGCACAGGTGATTGTGGGCACTGCGGCGTTTACGCGCGACGGCATTCATGTGGCGTTGCTTGAGTCGATCGCGGACGCCATCGGCAAGGACCGCATTCTTGTGGCGCTCGACTCCAAGTACGGCAAGATCGTGGTGAAGGGCTGGCAGGAATCGACCGATCTGAACGCAGTGGAAGTCTTGCGGCAGCTTGAGCCCTACTGTGGCGGCTTTCTCTGTACCTATGTCGATAAAGAGGGAATGCTTCAGGGAACGGACCTCGACTGGTTCCGGCAACTGCGCGCAGGTACTTCATTGCCGATTACGGCGGCGGGCGGCATCACGACGATCGAAGATATCAGAGCGCTGCAGGCAATGAACATTCACTCGGCCGTGGGGATGGCGATTTATACCGGACGCCTCGATCTGGAAGAATTACGGCAAATGCTCTAAGATTGCACGCTCCGCGCCGATAAGGCAAGAGAGCAATCATGCAGTGAGTATTATCAGCAACCTGTTCCACAAGAGTTCCGAGCCGGAATCGACATCATTGTCCGATCAATTCACGAGTATGGAGCGGATTGGGGCGGCGGGGGACGCCGCGTTGCAATTGTGGCGCAGCAGCATGATTTGCATGGGCGAAGCGATGCCGCTTTCACCCAAGCAGATATCCGAGCCGCACCGCAAGAGCCTCAAGCAATTAGTGGACGAGATGCCGAGCAACCCGGCACCCAACATCATTGCCGAACACTGGCAAAAGACCAGCGAAATTTTGAAAAGCTATGGCTCGCAGATGGGCAGCTTCATCGATTTGCAGGATAAAGAGGCCAAGGCCGTGATCGGGGCAGTGGCGCAACTGACGGAAACGCTGAGCGGTTTTGACCAGCGCTATGCCGTCCGGCTGCAAGGGATTACGAAGAAACTGAAGCTGCTGGCGACTGCAGCCGATCTGGGCGAGATCCGCACAAAACTGACGGCCGAAGTGAGCCAACTGGAGCGGTGCCTCGAAGAGCAGCAACGCGACACTCGCTCGGCGATGCAGCGGCTGGGTGAGGACGTCAACAAGAGCGAACTGCGCAAACAGCGTTCGATTCCCGGTCCTGGCTCGCAGCATGCCTCCGACAGTTTGCTGGCGCTCGACCGCGCGGTGAAGGGTTGGGATCGCTATTGCCTGGTGCGCTATGAATTTCAGATACGCCAGGGAGTAGTGCCAGACGCTCAGCTTTGGGAAACAAAAGCAGCCCTGCTGCAAGCGGCTTTGCCAGAGCGGCTGGGGTATCCAGTCCGCGTGGTGGTGCCCAAGCCGGGAATCCTCCTGGCGGCAGTATACTGCCAGTTGCTGGAATACGTAGGCCAAGCCGAGACGATGGAGAAATCTCTGGCCCAGACAAGCGGAATGAGTTGCTCGTCGCGGGTGGTAGAACCGCTTCGGGATGAAGCGATGCGCGAGGCGATGGTTCGTCTTGAGAAGGCCGGTTAATCGGTCATGCTGCGTTATGCCTTGGTTGCCTCAAGTGTGGATGCCCGCGAGCAGGTTGCACTGGGTCTCGAAAGCTATCCAGGGCTCTTTCTGCTGAAGGCATTCGACCACGCGCTCACTCCCGAAGCGCTGCTCGACTATGTGCGGGCCCATTCGCCCCAGGTATTGCTCTTCGATATCGGCGGTGGCAAAGGGCCATTGCTCGAGGCTGCGGAACTGCTGCGCGGCTCGGAGCACCCTCATCTGGTGGCGGTGGGCCGCGAACTCGATGCCGAGGTGTTACTTGAGCTGATGAATGCCGGGGTGCGGGAATTTTTACGCTTTCCCTTCGATCCCGAAAAACTGGCGAATACGATGACGCGCATCGCGGTGTCGGTGGCGAATGCTCCCGCCGAGTGCGAAGCGACAGATCTGTTGTTCAGTTTTCTTCCCGCCAAGCCGGGCGTTGGATCTTCGACGACGGCCATCCACACCGCACTGGAATTGTCGCAACGGCCGCACAGCCGCGTCCTGCTGGCGGACTTCGATTTAAACTGCGGCCTGAGCCGTTTTCTGCTCAAGCTGAACAATCCTCTCGGCATTCGCGATGCGATAGCGAAGATGCAGGAGATGGACGACGGCTTGTGGAGTGAGATCAAGTCGAGCATAGAAGATCTCGATGTATTGCCTCCCGGACTCATTGATACCAGCCACGATCTGGAGTCGGCGCGGATCCGCTCGTTGTTTGAATTTGCGCGTCGGCGCTACCGCATTGTTCTGGCCGACCTGAGTGGCATGATGGAGGGCTTTTCGCTCGATATTCTCCAGCAATCACGCCGCATCCTTCTCGTAGTGGAGCCTGATCTCGCCGCCGTGCATATGGCGCGGGAGAAAATGCGATTTCTCGAAACGCATGATCTGCACGGCCGGGTTGCGCTTGTGATCAACCGTTGGCGCAAGGATGCGCCACTCACCATTGCCGATATCGAAAGCGTTCTTGGCTTACCGGCCGAGATCACTTTGAGCGAATCCGCGGGCCAGGTCTATAAATCCGTTATGCGTGGGGGCGCTCTCGACCCCGCCTCCACGTACTACCGCGAAATTGCCGACCTGGCCTCGTGGCTTGGATCGGAGTCCGGGGTGAAGCGCGGGCCAAAACTCAAGCGTAAAGTAGAATGCTTTTCGCTGATCCCGAGCCGCTACTCGCTCAATCGGGCGTGAGCACTTCTGCATAGCCTCTCGACGCAGGTCGCAGCGCCCGCCTCAGTGAGCACTGTCGAAGCGCAGCATTGCGCTTCTATGGCCGCTTGCCCGGCGTGGGCAGATCATGTCTAAAAACCGCAGACAACCCAAAGAGTGAGTGGCCTCGAAGCGCCAGCAGCCTTTGTTGCGGACCTCTGCACGTGTTTGCGCTAAGGCAACTGCCGGCTCTAGGCTCGTAAAAGTCAAGCCGTAGTCGGGCCAGCCCCAGCCGTTACCCGCTCAATAATTCCGCGTAGCCACAAGGCGCCGATCACTGCCCCCAGTATTCTTGTAGCGCAGCATCACTCCGCTTTAGCGGCTCACGCAAAGATTGCGCCCCTGCGAAATAAAATTTACGGGTTAGTCCGATCACCCGTCTTGTACAGTTCACTGCACTCAAACCGGCGCTGAGCCTCTACCCGATCAATCCCGCTTCAGCAATTCCGCGTAGCCGATCTGACCGTTCAGCCGCTCATCCGGTTTGGGCAGATCGCCGCCACCAAACCAGATGCGAGCCCGTCCCCCCTCCACAAGCACCGTTGCATCGCACACTACCGCATTGTTCCAGCCAGACATCCCCCGCAGCACTGGCTCCCTTCTTTTCTCCCAGGTCTTGCCATCCTTGGAAACGGCGTAGCCCATGGCGCGCCGCTCCTTGCGGTCGCGACCCGTATAGATCATCACCCATTGGCCGTTTGCCGCAAACACAGCCGGTTCGCCAAGACCATTTTCGTCGAAGTCTCCCGCGCCGCCAACTTCGAGCAGTGGGCCACCGCGCAGCTTGGTCCAGGTAAAACCGTCCTTTGACCGGGCGATGCCGAGACGCTGTCGGCGGGCACGGTCTTCCCCCAGATAGAACAGGTAAAGGTCTTCTCCAATGGAAAGCAGATAAGGGTCTCCAAGACTGATCTCATCCCAGCTCATTCGTGGCCCAAGATCAAGAACTGGAGCGGGGTGCTTCTTCCAATTGCGGCCGTCAACTGAGCTGGCAACACCAATTACAGTGCGCCCCTTCTCGCCCGCCTGGTAGGCATAGATCAAATGCCGCCCATGCACCGCCACTCCACCATTGGCTGCGATGTATGTGCCTTCCCAAGCCTCGCTCGGGCCCAGCGCTTTGCCGCCGCCGATCCAGGAGTAGCCGTCCTTCGAAGTGGCGAGCATGGTGTCCCACCGCGTACCGTCGAATTGCGAGTAAAGGTTCAGATATTGCCCGCCCCAGACCACCACCGACGGGTTCAAAACATCGAGCGCCTTGCCGCGAAGAATCACTGGTTCGGCTGTGGGTCTCCAATCCAGATCAAGCGCTGCACTTGGCCCGGGCTTGGGCAAAACGAAAGAATCATAGCGCCCGCAGGCACAGAGCAGGCAGGCGCAGCCGGCGGCCGCAAACAGCAGAGCCGGTCTCATAGCGGAATGCGGGCGCGCAGTGTGGCACCGTGGCCAGGGCGGCTGTTGATCACCAACTCCCCACCCAAACTCCGTACCCGGCGCTTGATGCTTTCAGGCCCGATGCGCAAAGCTTCGAGTTCGCTGAGTTCGTAGTTGCCGCTAAACGGAAAGCCGGTGCCATCATCTTCAATTTCAATGTGCAGCATTTCCCCGTGCTTTGTGAGATTGATCCCGACGCGGGACGCTTTGGAATGCTTCTGGACGTTGTTCAGAGACTCGCGCACGATTTGCAGTACTTCAAGAAAGCTCTCGGGTTCGCCAGTTACTTCCTGGCTGGAATAACCGGCGGAGATGCCGGTGTCCTTCTTGAAGTTTTCCACCAGACGCCGTATCGCCGTCGAGAGGCTTTCGCCCTCTACTTCGAGAGGCCGCATGCCACGGACGAAGGCGCGCAACTCGGCCACCTGGGAACGGCAAACGGTCTGCAGGTCCTGAAGTTCCCTGAGGCCGGAAGCCAGCTCGCGGCCCAGCAT
>JBKJSR010000337.1:0-8302 GCA_046594355.1 Bryobacter sp. | reverse complement strand
CGCTAGTGGAATGGCGGCCGGAGGTGGCGGCGCTGAGATCGCGCTTGGGGCGAGCGAGATCGGAGCGGAGTTCGGCGGCACTCTGGTAGCGCAACGCGGGCTCTTTTTCGAGAAGCTTGAGGATGATGCGTTCGAGTTCGGCGGGCGCTTCGGGATTTGCCGCCAGAAGGCTTGCGGGTGCTTTGTTGAGAATTGCATCGAAGAGGGCGGCACTGGTTGCACCACGAAAAGGGAGAGTGCGGGTGGCCATTTCATAGAGCACCATACCGAAGCTGAACAGGTCGCTGCGGGCGTCGATGTTTTCACCGAGAGCTTGCTCGGGGCTCATGTAGGCGGCAGTGCCGATAGCGACACCGCTGTCGGTACGGAAGGCGGTCATGGTGGCGGAATCCCAGTTCAGAAGATCGCGCTTGGCGAGTCCGAAGTCGAGGAGTTTGGTCTGGATGCCGACACCGGACTTCTCAAGTACGAAGAGGTTGGCGGGCTTGATGTCGCGATGGATGATGGATTGCTGGTGGGCGGCGTCGAGCGCATCGGCAACCTGAAGGCCGATATCGAGGATTTCGCCGACGCGAAGGAGACGCTCCTGGAGGCATTGCCGGAGAGTCTTTCCTTCGAGAAGTTCCATGACGAGGAAGGGGCGCTCGCGCTCTTCTCCAATGTCGTAGACGACGCAGATATTCGGATGATTGAGAGAGCTCGCGGTGCGGGCTTCGCGGCGGAAGCGTTCGAGAGTTTCTCCGCCTTCGAGGAAATCGTCGGGAAGGAACTTGAGTGCGACACCACGCCCGAGCCGGGTGTCGGTAGCGCGCCAGACGACGCCCATACCGCCACTGCCGAGTGGTTGCTCCAGGCGGTAATGGCCAAATAAATCACCGGAATGAAGAGCGCGGGAAGGCTGCATCTGGCATCAATAAAACAAGAGTCGGCTAGAATGAAAGTGTAACAGGGCGAATGAATAGTCGAGAGCAAAGTTGGCGTTTTCTAAGTGCGGGTGCAGTGTGCGCGCTCACATTGGCTGCTATCACAGTGTTTGCTTTGCGTGCGGAAGTGCCGAGAGCCAGCGCAGTCGTGGCGTGTCTGGTGGATGTGGTGTTGCAAGCCGCCTTTGCGGCAGCGGGTGCTTTTGCATTGCGGGCGAGCGGATGGAGTGAAGGCCTGGAGGCGTTTACCGACCACGGGACGCCATCGCTGCGCAGCTTGAGCGTGATAGCACCGTGGCTGGTGCTGCTGCAGATTGGGATGGGCGCGGCGCTAAGGTACCGGTTGATGGGCGCAGTTTCGCATGTGGCAGGAGCAATGCTGGTGGGGGCGTTTCTGCTGTACTTCGCAACCGGAGTGATGGCACCAGCGCCTAAGGGGCACCCGTCGCGGACTGCGGCATTGGTATTGCTGTATGTGGTGTTGGCCCAAGTGGTGTTGGGGCTTGCGGCGTATGTAGTTCGTTTTGGACAAGGCGAGGGAAATGGTTTGACTGATTCGAGGTTGTTCTCGATTCTGCACATCATCACGGGGGCATTGACTTTGGCGGGGACGCTGGTGCTGGGGATACTCGTGCGCAAGAGTTCGCAGAAGCAGGAGGCCACCGTACTGCCGTCTTTGCCGACGGCGTGATCGCTGCATCCATGTCCCTTTTTAACGACTATCTTGCGCTGACCAAACCCCGAATTACGTGGCTCATTCTGATGAGCACAGCGGTTGGCTTTTACTTTGGAATGTCAAATCTGAACGCCGGAACGATGCACGTTGTGCTGCTGCATCTGATCGTGGGGACGGCGCTGATTGCCAGCGGAACGGCGGCGCTAAACCAGTGGTGGGAGCGCGAGTCGGACCGCTATATGACCCGTACGGCGACGCGACCGTTGCCTTCGGGTAAGATGCCAGCGGCCAACGCGCTTGTGTTTGGCACCGTGCTCGCGGCGATGGGCTTTGGAGAATTGTGGCTTGGCTGCAACCCGCTGACAGCCTGGCTGGGGCTGTTTACGCTTGTCACTTATCTTTTCGTTTATACGCCGCTGAAGCGTGTATCGCCGCATTCGACGACCGTGGGCGCGATCCCCGGTGCGATGCCGCCGCTGATCGGATTTGCCGCAGCGTCCGGAGTGCTGACCCTTGAGGCGTGGGCACTTTACGCGATTCTGTTTGTCTGGCAGTTTCCCCACTTTTATGCGATTGCGTGGATGTATCGCGAGGAGTATGGCAAGGCGGGAATCCGGATGTTACCGGTGGTGGAACCCGACGGCAACTCGACGGCGAACCGCATTTTGTGGACTTCGATACTGATGGTGCCGACCAGTTTGTTGCCGTCAATGCTCGCGATGAGCGGCAAGGTTTATCTCGCGACGGCGACCCTGATGGGAGCGATTCTGCTGTATTGCGCCGTGAAAATGTTCCGGGAGCGAAGTAGAGAGAATGCACGTGGAGTGTTGCTGGCATCGGTTGTGTACCTGCCCGTACTTTACGCAGCGCTAATCTTTGCCCCAAAGTAAAGCCATGATACTTGCCGTTGAAAGTGTGACTCATCGCTACGGCCCGCTCATTGCGCTCGACGATTTTACGATGCACTTGAACCGGCGCGAGATCGTGGGTTTACTTGGACCAAATGGATCGGGAAAATCGACATTGCTGCGATTGCTTTCGACGATGGTCAAAGCGCAGACGGGGCGAGTGGAGGTGTGCGGCTTTGATGCCGCCAAGCACGCGCAGGCGGTGCGCTCGCGCATTGGAGTGGTGTTTCAAACCGCGACACTCGACAAGCTTTTGACGATTGAAGAGAACCTGCTGGCTTGCGGGTGCTTCTACGGTTTGTCGGGCCGGGTATTGCATGAGCGAGTGAGAACGGCGATGCAGCAGTTGGGTATTTACGATCGCCGGGATGAACTTGGCAAGACGCTTTCGGGTGGCTTGCAGCGGCGGGCGGAAATTGCCAGAGCGTTGTTGCATGAGCCGCAATTGCTGATTCTCGATGAGCCTACGACGGGCCTCGATCCGGTGGCGCGGGATGATTTTTGGACGGCGATTGAAGGGTTGCGCGAGAAGAAGAGCACGGCCATCGTTGTATCGACGCACCTGTTTGAAGAAGCCGAGAGTTGCGATTCACTGATCCTGCTCGACAAGGGCTTGCGAGTCGCGGAAGGGACGCCCGAGGAGTTGAAAGCCATGATTGGCGGCCAGGTGATTGAATTGAAGGCTCGCGACGCGGTGGCTGCGCTCGAGATTTTGATGCAGCAATTTGAGGTGTCAATGCGGATCGTTGAAGGCGTGATCTGGGTAGAAGCGAACGAGGCGCACCGGCTGATTCCAAGACTCGTGGACGCGTTGCCGGGTGAGGTGTTGTCGATTGGATTGCACGAGCCGACGCTCGCCGATGTGTTTCGCAAGGTGACGAACAAGCCGGCTGTGACGGTGAGCGCATGATGCTTACAGCAGCCACGCTGGCCAAGCGGGAGTTGATCAAATTCTGGCGGGAGAAAGCGCGGGTGGCCGGCTTTGCGGCGGCACCGCTGCTGTTCTGGTTTGTGGTTAGCGCGGGCTTTAATGACTTTGCACGATTCTATGGAGGATCGATTGCGCTGGCGCTTATGTTTTCGGCGGTGTTCTCCAATATGACGCTGATTGACGACCGCAAAGAGGGTTTTCTGGCCGGGGTGATGGTGAGCCCCGCGCCAAGGCCAGCGATTGTTTTGGGTAAGGTGGGCGGGTCTGCGATGCTGGCCTGGCTGCAGAGCCTTGTGTTTCTTTTCTTCTTGCCCCTTACGGGGCTGGTGCCCGGATTCTTTGGCGTGCTGGGAAGTCTTGTGGTGCTGGCGCTGATTTCGTTGTTGTTTACGCTGGTAGGGTTTCTTTGCGCCTGGAAGATGCCTTCGACGCAGGCTTTTCACGGGGTGGTGAACATGCTGCTGTTGCCGATGTGGATGCTCTCGGGCTCGCTGTTCCGCTATGGCGAGGCGCACCCGTGGATGCAAATTGCGATGCGGATGAATCCGATGACCTATGCGATTTCGCTGCTGAATACGTGTCTGGGAATTGAGGCTCCTTTTGCAGTTGGGCTGAGCCTTGCGGTGTTGCTTGGCTGGACGCTGGCGCTGTTTGGAATTGCAATGTTCTGGGTGGAGAAGAGTACACATGCTGCGGCGTGAGTGGCTTGTTGGGGCGGTAATGATTGCAGGATGTAAGCGCAAGAGCAAGCTGCCAGAGTTGGGGACGATCCCGCCATTTGAGTTTACAGAACAGACGGGGAAAAACTTTGGCAGCGCGCAACTGAAGGGCAAGGTTTGGGTGGCCGATTTCTTCTTCACGAATTGTCCCGGCCCCTGTCCGCGCATGTCGAAGCAGTTGCGCCGGGTGCAGGAAGAGACTGCCAATCTTGAGGCCGTACACCTGGTCAGCATCACAGTGGATCCGGATCGCGATACGTCGGCCGCGCTCGAAGCATATGCGAATCGCTACCAGGCCAAGCCCGGTCGCTGGACATTTTTGACGGGGCGCAAAGATCTGATTCGCAACCTGATGAGCGAGTCCTTTTACCTGGGATTTGCGGAGACGATGCAGGAGCATTCTACAAGATTTGTGCTGGTGGATCGGGAGATGAAAATCCGCGGGTTTTACGATTCTTTCGCCAAAGACAGCATCGATCAATTGATTGGGGACATTCGAGACTTATATGACCGTACATGATTTACCCGCCGTGAATGCGAGCCTGAACGCAGTGGCTACAGTGTTGCTGATCTATGGCTATACCTTGATCCGGAAGGGCAAACGCGAACAACACAAGAAGGTGATGCTGAGCGCGTTTGCCGTATCGATTGTTTTTCTGATCTGCTATCTCGTCTATCACGCCGAGGTAGGGAGCGTGCCGTACAAGGGCGAGGGCGTGATGCGGGCCATCTATTTCACGATCCTGATTCCGCATGTGATTCTGGCCGCCACGGTGCCGGTGCTGGCGGGCATCACGCTTTGGCGCGCGTTTCAGGAACGATTCGACAAGCATCGCAAGATCGCCAGAATTACATTCCCCATCTGGCTTTTTGTTTCGATCACGGGCGTGATGGTTTATTTGATGCTGTACGTGCTTTAGGGCCGGCGGGTGAGGTGCCTGGCGAGAGCGAGGGCACCGAGGACTCCGGCGCGAACGCCGAGTTTGGCGCGCACGATTTTTGGCAAGGGAGCGTAGCCGTTCATTTCCTGCTTTGCAGATTGCTGCACCATGCCGATCATTCCGGGGCGCAAGGCGATTCCGCCGCCAAGGATAAGGATTTCAGGCGAATAAGCGCACGTGAGATTGACGGCCATCTGCCCGAGATAATGGGCCTCCATGGCCCAGGCGAAATGGTTATCCGGAATCGATTGCGATTGATCTACATTCCAGCGTGCCGCCATTGCCGGACCGGCGGCAAGGCCTTCGAGACAATCGCCGTGAACGGGGCAGTTGCCCTCGAAGGAATCGCCGGCGAAGCGTCGCACCCGCATGTGGCCGATCTCGGGATGAAGCAGGCCGTGAATCAATTGCCCATTGATCATGGCACCGCCACCGATGCCGGTACCGACAGTGACATAGACGAAGTGTTTCGACTTTTGAGCGGCACCCCAGAGGTGTTCGCCGAGCGCAGCGCCGTTGACATCGGTATCGAGAATAGCTGGACAGCCAAGGGCTTTTTCAATGGCTTGCTGGATCTTGAAGCCCCGCCATTCGAGCTTAGGCGTGAGGGGCGCGATGCGGCCCCTGGCGATATCGAGCGGACCGAAGCAGGCAATACCCGCACGCTTCAGTTTGTGGCCCGCGAAAAATTCATGCACGCGGGCAATGGTCTCTTTGGGGGTAGTGGTAGGAATGGCTTCGCTGAGATGGATGTCCTGGGGACTGGTCCCGTAGGCACAGACAAATTTGGTCCCGCCGGCTTCGATGGCTCCGTACATGATGGCACTAACCAATATAGACTTGAATGCTGTATGAGACTTGCGATTTTTTTATTACCGATGCTGGCGATGGCCCAAATCCAGCAGAGCTTTATCTATGAAAAGGCTCCGTTTCCGGAGTGCCATGCCTCGACGATTGTCGAGACCGCGCCTGGCGAATTCTTCGCCTCGTGGTTTGGCGGCAGCCGCGAAGGCGCGAAGGATGTCGCGATCTGGGGCTCCCGATTGAGTGGTGGCAAGTGGAGCGCGCCTGTCGAGATCGCACGCGAGAAAAACATGTCCACCTACAACCCGGTGCTGTTTCATACCAAGGACAAGAAGCTGTGGCTTTATTACAAGTTTGGGCTGAGTCCAAAAACATGGAATGGGGCGAAACTTTCGTCTGTCGACGGAGGCAGAACCTGGAGCGAAAAAGAATACCTGCCTGCAGGCGTTTATGGGCCGATCAAGAACAAGCCTTATGTGATGGCCGATGGGACGATCATCTCGGGCACCAGCGTTGAGACCGATTATGCGTGGACCGCGTGGGTAGAGCGCTCGACCGACAACGGCCAGAGCTGGACCAAGCATGGGCCCATCGTTTACCCCGATCAGGCACGCGGCATCATTCAACCGGCAGTGGTAACGATTGGCAAGAGCTTGAGGATGTATATGCGATCCACCGAGAGGATCGGATTCATTACCTATACAGATTCAAAGGACGGCGGGAAAACCTGGTCGAGTGCGAAGATCACGAATCTGCCCAACCCCAACAGTGGGATCGACGCGGTGGCGTTGAAGGATGGGCGCATTGTGCTGATCTACAATCACACGGCGAAGGGGCGCTCGCCGCTCAACATTGCCGTGAGCAAGGATGGCGATAAGTGGACTAGTCCGATCGTGCTGGAATCGGAGCCGGGCGAATACTCTTACCCCGCGATCATACAGGCGGCCGACGGAAAGGTGCATGCCACCTGGACATGGAAGCGGGAACGCGTGAAGCATGCAGTGATTCCGCTGGAGTCGTTGCCGAAATAGCTACCAGATGCCGAGCCACTTCCACCAGGCAAAGCCGATGGTGGACCAGATGGTCAGATTGACGAGAGCGCAACAGAAGCCGATGCGCCACCAGTCTTTCATTTCGACGTAACCCTGCGCGAAGAACATGGGCGCGGGAGTGGTTCCATAATTCGTCAAACCGGCGGAGAGGCTGGTAAAGATTGCGAAGCCAAAGGCCGTGAGGCCTGGAGGCGCGCCTTGCGCGATCAACACAGCGACGAAGGCCGGGAACATGGCCAGCATGTGCGCGGTGATGCTGGCAAATGCATAGTGGGCGAAGAAGTAAATCAGCAGGGCGATGAGCAGGAGCGGATACCAGTTCAGGCCCGAAAGCGAAGCGCCCACGGCCTTGGCGAATTCAGTGGGAATGCCCGTTCCGTTGAGGGCGCGGGCCAAGTTGAGAAGGCCTCCGTACCAGATGAACATGTCCCAGGCGGCCTCTTCTTTCCTAACGTCTTCCCAGGTTAGAACGCCGGTGACGAGAAGCGCAATCGCACCGAGCAACGCAGGTACGGCGACATCCAGATGATGAATGGAGGTTGTCGACCAGGCAGTGCAAACGCAAACGAAGACGGCACTCATGATGCGTTCGTGGCTGGACAGAGTACCCATCTTGAGAAGCTCTTGCCGGGCGAATTCCGCAGCTTCCGGAGTTTTGGTGATTCCGGGTTTGTAGATTTTGCTCACGAGCCAGGGGACAGCGAGCATGCTCAACAATCCCGGCACAAGACCGGCGCGGAACCAGGAGAACCAGTCGATTTGAATTCCGCTAATCTTCGAGGCCATTTGGGCGGCGAGAGGGTTGGATGCCTGTCCAGTGAGAAACATGGCAGAACTGATGCAGATGCCCTGGTAGACGCTGGTCATTAGAAATGCGCCGATGAGGGGAGCGGTGACGCCGGGCTTTGAGCCATAGAGTTCGGCCACTCCGCGAACGATGGGCAGTATGACGCCGCCGCTGCGTGCGCCGTTGGAGGGGATGATCGTGGCGAGAACCATGTCGCTCAGGCAAAGGGCATAGCTTACGCCGAGCGATGTCTTGCCAAAGAGGCGCACAAAGAAGAGGGCGGTGCGGCGGGCGAGCCCCGTATTGATTAGGGAACGGGAGAGGAGAAAGGCTGCGAGTACGAGCCAGTTGGTTGGGTCGGAATAGCCATCGAGCGATTGCTTGATGCTCAAACCGCCGACGAGGCTTGAGAAAACAACGGCGATCAAAACCAGTGCACCACCGCTGATAGGCTGGAAAATCAGCCCGGCGACAGTAGCGCTGAAGAGAGCGAAAAGGCGCCACCCTTCGGGCTGAATCGCCGCAGGACGGGGAATTGCATAGGCGATGCAGAGATAGATG
>JBKJSR010000720.1:0-7677 GCA_046594355.1 Bryobacter sp. | reverse complement strand
TCGCGCCGGCTTTGTTCACAGCGACAGCGGCAAAAAACTGATCCTGTATGCCGGCGAGGAAAAAATGTCCGGTATCGGTAGACCAGCTCTTCCCGGCATCAGACGCGCTCTTGTTTTCGAGCTTGCCGGACGATGGGTCGAGACGCACGGTGGTTCCCAGCGAATGTGCGTTAAACGCAAGGTGGTCGCCAAAGCCTCCGCGCCAGGCGAGGTTGTGCGGCGCGGCGGCACCGTTTAGCACGAGGTCGGATTTGACGTCCACCACATACTGATCCTTGCGGAAACGAAAGGATTTCGTGGCCCGGTTGTTTCCGTTGGCATAGCGGAATTCAACACCCAGGCCATCGGGAGCCGGAGTCGCCGCAAACAGATACCAGTTCAGATTGGGGTTCATGTCGCGCCCATTCATCTGGATCGCAAACGGATAGCCCACTTTTTCTGTGGCAGCGGTATGCACCAGTTGCAGGGGCCGCCCTTGGCTGTCCTTGAACTTCTTCAGAATCCAAGAAGTCGCAACCCCGCCCTTGTTCGAAAATTCAACGCGGTACAGGTCGGTCTCGATCCGCACTACTTCTTCCTTGGAACCCGCGACGCCGGCGGCCGGGGGAGTATCTTGGGCCGCGCCTTTGCCTTTGGCCGCCGGGGCCTTCACCTCCACTGGCGCGGGAACGAATGCCGGCGCAGCTTTCGGTGTTTCCTGCTTGACCGGTTTCGCGTCTGGCTGGGGCAGAAAGTACTGCGTCCCGAAGATCACGACGCCCATCAGCGCAAACGCGATGAGCAGGTTTTTTTCCATGCCCGGCTCTTGATTGGGAGATCCGGGGAGCTTGATTTCTTGAGCCATTGAGTGTGTTCGGAGTCTTTTGAATGAGTTCGTCAGGGGACAGGGTCGAAGCCACCCGCATGAAACGGGTGGCATTTACAGATACGCAAAAATGCCATGCCGGTTCCTCGCACGGAACCATGCTTCTCAATCGCTTCCATGGCGTATGTCGAGCATGTGGGATGAAAGCGGCAGGCGGAAGGGAGCATAGGGGAAATCAAACGCTTGTAGAGCTTCAGGATGGCGATGAGGAGGTGTCGCACGGTGCTTCTGGAGGTCGGAGTTCGGGAATTGGGGCTTCAGGGCGTTTGGCTTCCAGGCGTTGGAGCAGTTTCTCAACGTTCCGTTCGACTTCGGTCCAAGGTGCATCCAACAAGGCTTTGCGGGGATTGAAGACGAGATCAAAACCGTACGGAAAACGTTCTCTTCTTAGTCTCACACATTCGCGCAATCGGCGTTTGATGCGATTACGCGCCACTGCTTTGCCCAAAGCCCGCGGACAGGTAAAGCCAAAGCGCGCCGGTCGGTCAACTCCACTATTACGATAGAAAACCGCAAACAGTGCGCAGGAATGCCTGCTGCCCCCGTCATAGGTCTGCCGGAATTCCGGCGGACGCAATAGACGTACAGATTTGGGAAAGTCCGGCATGTGGATAAAAAAAGAGGTGCCGGAGCTAGATTTTCGCTAGCTCCGGCAGGAGGTGTTCAAACAAAACAAGAAGTTGGACTAAAGATCTAATACGGAGCCCGGCCGAGCTTAAGCGCTCTTGGCCTGGCGAACCGGACGCTCGTCGGATACGGTCAGCTTCCAGCGACCACGGGCGCGGCGGCGGGCCAACACGTTACGACCATCCTTTGAACTCATGCGTTTGCGAAAACCGTGCGTCTTGGCGCGCTTGCGGTTATTCGGCTGAAATGTTCTCTTCGGCATTGACGGAAGAATCCTTGGGGGCGGACAAAGTCTGCATTCTCTACCTTCGGGGCGATCCCCATCAGGCATAGCAATGCAGCGAAGCGCGTCCGCGCAACTTTCCTAGTATACCAATCTCGACACGGCCTTGTCCACAGCATAGGATGGATAGCGAATGATCACGCAAATCAAAGGTCCCGCAATCTTCCTGGCCCAGTTCATGGGCGACACAGCACCCTTCAACAACCTGCCCAACATCTCGGCTTGGATGAAAGGCCACGGCTACGCCGGAATTCAGCTTCCTTCCTGGGACAGCCGGATTATCGATATCAAGAAAGCAGCCGAATCAAAAACCTACTGCGACGAGATTAAGGGCCAGACCAACGGTCTTGCCATCACCGAACTCTCCTCGCACATCCAGGGGCAACTGGTCGCCTCGCATCCCGCCTACGACGAAATCTTCGATGGCTTCGCCGCCCCAGAAGTGCGTGGCAACCCCAAGGCCCGCAGCGAGTGGGCCATCCAGCAGATGAAGTACGTCATTCAGGCCTCGGCAAACATGGGCCTCACCGTGTCGCCCTCTTTCTCTGGCGCACTCCTCTGGCCTTACCTCTATCCCTGGCCTCAACGGCCTGCGGGCCTCGTCGAAGAAGGCTTCAAAGAACTTGCCACGCGCTGGCTCCCCATCCTGAATTTCGCCGATGAACATGGCATCGACATCGCCTATGAACTTCATCCGGGCGAAGACCTCTACGACGGCGCTACCTTCGAACAATTCCTCGAAGCCACCGGCAACCATGCCCGTGTCAACATCAATTACGACCCCTCCCACTTCATCCTGCAGTGCCTCGATTACGTCGGCTTCATCGACGTCTACGCCTCCCGTATCAAGGCCTTCCACGTGAAGGACGCCGAATTCCGGCCCAGCGCCAAATCCGGCGTTTATGGTGGCTACCTCGGCTGGAAAGAACGCCCTGGCCGCTTCCGTTCGCTCGGCGATGGCCAAGTGGATTTCAAACAGATCTTCTCGCGCCTCACTGCCGCTGGCTATGCGAGTTGGGCGGTGCTCGAATGGGAATGTTGCTTCAAAGACAGCGTGCAAGGGGCTGCGGAAGGCGCACCCTTCATCGCCTCGCACCTCATTAGCGTTCCAACCAAGGCCTTTGACGACTTCGCCGGCTCGGCAACCGACGCAGCCCGTAACCGCCGCATCATGGGCCTTTAGACCCGCCAGGCGCACGCATGCTAAACTCGCTTCCAGTTGTGGCGGCAAAGCCTGCGAAGAAGATCCAGATAGCAAGTGAGTCCTGGACGAAAGTCCAGGCGCTCCGTCAATGCGAGTTGACCGCTCGCCAGCTTCAGGCCTGGGAGCGCCAGGGTCTCATCGCCTCCAAAGATCAATACGCCTTCGAAGATCTGCTCGAACTTCGTGTCCTCAGCCGCTTAAAAGAACTCGGTGTTTCCACCACCAAGCTTCAGGAAGTCTTCACCAGCGTTCGCGGCAAGCTGGCTGGCGTATCCAACCCTCTTACCGAACTTCGCGTCTATGTCGAAGGCAAACGCATTCGCGTCCAGACCGGCGGCAAGAAGATGGAGGCGCTATCCGGTCAGTTACTGCTCGACTTCGACGAGGCCGCCCTGCGCCGCCTTCTCAGTTTTCCTTCCAGTCAAACCGCTGCGCCTTCGGAATTGCGCCGTATTCGGGCCGAATCCGATACCTGGTTCCAGCGGGGTCTCGAACTCGAGAATTCCGGAGTCGACAAGCGCGAGGCCATCGAAGCTTACGAAAAAGCTCTGCAACTCTACCCCGCCCTCGCCGGTGCGCTCGTCAACATAGGAACCATCTATTTCAATGCCCGCAAATGGCGCGAAGCCGAGAAGTTCTACCAGCAAGCCATCGCCGCAGACATAACTTACCCCCTCGCTCACTTCAACCTCGCCAATCTCCACGAAGAATTGGGCCGCACTTCGCTCGCGATACAGCACTACAAGAAAGCCATCGAGCTGCATCCGGCCTATGCCGACGCCCATTACAATCTGGCGCTTTTGTTCCAGACTCGCGGACGCGCGATGGAAGCAATGCGTCACTGGAAGCAGTATTTAGGCCTGGACTCAAAAAGCCAGTGGGCCCTGATTGCCAAACGGGAGTTGGCAAAACTCAAGGAATCTGCCTTGGTCGTCAAGCGCTCCGACGCCATGTTAAAATAAGGTAATTCTTCAAGGGAAAGGTTCTATGAACTTTCGATCAATCGCTTTGTTTTTGTGCGCTTTGGCGTCCACTTCTCTCCTCTTCGGCCAAGCTTCTGGCAGGATCTCCGGCACCGTCACGGACGCAACCGGCTCATCCATCCCCGGCGCGGCAGTCGAGCTCTTTCTCCCCGGCGGCCAGACCCCGTTCATCAAGAGCGAAACCGGTACCGACGGCAATTTCGTCATGGCGGGCGTCCGTCCCGAAGTCTACTTTCTCAAGATTTCTTCCACCGGCTTTCGCACCGAGATCATTCGCGACCTCAAGGTCGACACCAGCACAGAGCTTTCGCTGAAGACGATTAAACTCGAAATATCTGCGACTGCCGAATCCATCGAAGTCTCCGGCGAAGGTGCCACGGTGCAAACCGCCTCCGCAGAAGTGTCCACAACGGTGACTAACGCGCAGTTGCGCCTGCTGCCTTCTCTCAACCGTAACCCGCTAGGCCTCTTACAGACCCAGGCCGGCGTCAGTTCCAATGCCCGCTCCAGCACAACGATCAACGGCTTGCGTCCCTCCTTTGCCAACGTCACTTTCGACGGCATCAACATCCAGGACAACTTCATCCGCACCAACAATCTCGACTTTCAGCCCAATCAGTTGTTGCTCGATCAGGTCGCAGAAGCTACCATCGTCACCTCCAATTCCAATCCCGCCCTCGGCAACGGTGCTGCGCAGATCAATCTCACCAGCCCTTCGGGCACCAACAAGTTCCACGGCGGTCTCATTTGGCTCAATCGCAATAATATCGCCAGCGCCAATACCTGGTTCAACAATCGCGCCGGCATCGCACGCCCCTTTCTCAACCAGAATCAATTCGGCGGCTCCATCGGTGGCCCGATCAAGAAGGACAAGCTGTTCTTCTACGGCAACTACGAGGCTCTCCGCCTGCGTCAACAATCTGCCGCTACTCGAACCGTGCTTCGCGCTGACGCCCGTCGCGGCATTATGAGCTATCGCGATTCCGGCGGCACCGTCCGTCAAGTCAACGTCCTCACCGCCGCCAACCTTACTCAGGACGCTCGCTCGCAGCAACTTCTCGCCGCTGTCCCCGGCGCGGAAGTCATCAATCGCAACGACATCGGCGACGGCCTCAATACGGGTGGCTACGGCTTTAATATCCGCAACAACCGTACCCGCGACAACATCCTCGGCAAGATGGATTACGTCTTGTCATCGAAACATTCTTTCGCCGGCAGCTATACGTGGAATCGCGACATCGTGGATCGTCCTGACCTCATGAACAATTTCGCCACTGCACCTAGCGTGCAGAATGATTCCAAAGTAAAACTGCTTTCGCTTACGCACCGCTGGAGTCCCTCGGCTACCTTCACAAACGAACTCCGGGGCGGTTTCAACCTCGCGCCCGCCCCCTTCAATACGACGAATGATTTCGGTACCGCAATCATCGCGCCCACTTTGGTGAACAACCCGGTCAACACCTTTCGCCGACAGGGTCGCGACACCAACACCTACAACCTCGCCAACAACTCGACCTGGGTAAAAGGCCGCCATACCTTCCAGTTCGGCTACCAGAGCCAGTGGGTTCGCGTCGCCACCTACAACGATGCAGCCATAACACCTACATTCACCCTCGGCCTCAGCACCGCCAACACCATCAACATCCAGTCTGCACTCCCGGGTATTAACGCCGGCGACCTCGGCATCGCCAACAATCTGCTCGCCCTCCAGGCTGGCTTCATCACCCAGTTCAACCAGTCTTTTAATATCAAAGACAAAACCAGCGGCTTCCTACCCAATCAGGCCAATGCCCGCAACCTTACAACCGACAACTATGCTGGCTACTTTCAGGACAAATGGAAGGTCAATCGCCGCCTCAGTCTGAATGCAGGTTTGCGCTGGGATTACTACACCCCGGTCAGTGAGCAAAACGGAATCGCGCTGCTTCCTGTCCTCAATGGCCAAACGGCGATTCAGGCCATCCTCAATCCAGTCGGCACTCTGGATTTCGCCCAAGGCTCTTTGTACAAAAAGGATTACAACAACTTCGCTCCCAACATCGGCCTTGCCTACGACATCTTCGGCGATGGCAAAACCAGCTTCCGCGCCGGTTACAGCGTCAATTTTGCGAACGACGAATTCCTGACCACCATCAACAACAGCATCGGCACCAATGCGGGCCTTGCGCAGGACGTCACCGTCACGAATCAAGTGGCCCGCGCCTCAGCGCCTCCAGCCGTTCCCGTACCTGTCTTTAAGGTGCCCCGTACTTACGCTGACAACTACGCCGTAAACACGCAGGCTGCTTTCGGAATTCCTGACCCCAGCCTGGTCATCCCCTACGTTCAGCAGTGGTCGGCTGGCATCCAGCGCGAAATTGGCCGTGGCATTCTCGAAGTCCGGTACGTCGGCAACCGTGCCACCAAACAGTTCCGCGGCTTTGATTACAATCAGGTCCTGATCGATGTGCCCGGCTATCGCGAAGACTTCACCCGCGCTCGCGCAAATGGTGAACTCGCCCGCACCGCTACCGGTGCCTTCAACCCGGCCTTTAATGCTACTATCCCCGGCAGCCAGCAGTTGCCCTTCTTCGCCCAGATGCCCAACGCATTGCTCACCAATGCCACCATCCGCGGCATCATCGAACGCGGGGAGCTCGGGGATTTGGCCAGCACCTACCAGGTCAACCGCCTCAACAATCCCTTCGACTTCTTCCGCAACACAAATGGCCTCGGTGCCAACATGATCACCAACTATTCGAACTCGAATTATCATGCGCTGCAAATCGACTACACTCGCCGTTACGCGCGCAACTTCTACTTCCAGGCCAACTACGTCTGGTCCAAGAATTTGAGCGACTCCACTGGCGAAGGCCAGACCCGCTTTGAGCCCTTCCTCGACATCAACAACAGTGCAATCGAATACACCCGCACCGCCTTCGATCTCCGTCATCAATTCAAGCTGAATAGCGCCTGGGACCTCCCCTTCGGTAAAGGCCGCTTCTTCGATGCTGGCAATGCCTTCAACAAAGTCATCGGCGGCTGGACACTCAGCACGAACATGACGCTCAGTTCCGGTTCCCCCTTCAGCGTCCTAAGTGGTCGGGGCACTCTCAACCGCACGGCAAGATCTGGCAGCAACACCGCCAACACCAACCTCAGCTACGGGCAACTGCAAAGCCTGATGGGCGTCCGCGTCACTGGCGACGGTCCATTCTTCTTTGCTCCCGGCGTCATCGCTGGCGATACTCGTGGCACTGCCCTCGAAGGCCGTACTGCTGCCGCTGGCCAGATCTTCACCAACCCCGGAATCGGTCAATTGGGCAGCCTTGCCCGCCGCACATTCAGTGGCCCAATCTTCAAGAATGCCGATCTGGCCATCCAGAAGCGCACGAACATTACGGAAAGCCAGTACCTGGACTTCCGGGCTGAAATGTTCAACGCCACCAACACGGTGAGCTTCAACGTTCCCGACTACGGCATCAATGCCACCAACTTCGGCCGCATCACAACGACCCAGTCCGGTCGTCGTGTCGTCCAGTTCAGCCTCTACTATCGCTTCTGATCACCCGCTCAACCCGCACCTAAAGAAAGGCCCAGGCAAAAGCAAAATTGCCGAGGCCTTTTCCATTTGGTAGACTAGTGTTTGTGCGGCTTTCGTAGGCCGCCTCTCGTGTGCGCCCGTAGCTCAGCTGGATAGAGCGTCTGGCTACGAACCAGAAGGCCGGGTGTTCGA
>JBKJSR010000502.1:0-3111 GCA_046594355.1 Bryobacter sp. | reverse complement strand
CTTGGGAATTCAAACGTGTCTGGCATCTCGAACCTTCGCTCACCGATCCCGACACAGTCTATGCCGGAGTAGAGGACGCTGCCCTCTTCCGCACCGTCGATGGCGGCACCAGTTGGCAAGAGCTGGCCGGTCTGCGCAGCCACAGCTCCGGTTCCCTCTGGGCACCGGGTGCAGGCGGATTGGGTCTGCACACCATCCTCCTCGACCCCGTAAATCACGCCCGCATCTTCATCGCCATCTCTGCTGCCGGTGCCTTCCGCAGCGACGATTCCGGCCTGACCTGGCTACCCATCAATCAGGGCCTGTCTTCCAACCACATTCCCGATCCCAAAGCAGAAGTCGGCCACTGTGTCCACCGCATCGCCATGCACGCCTCCCGGCCCAACACTCTCTTTATGCAGAAGCATTGGGACGTGATGCGCAGTGATAACTCCGGCGATTCATGGCACGAGATCAGCGGCAACCTGCCCACCGATTTCGGCTTCGTCATCGACGTCCACGCCCACGAGCCGGAAACCATTTATGTCGTCCCGATCAAGAGCGATTCCGAACACTTCCCCATCGATGGAAAGTTGCAAGTTTACCGCAGCCGCACTGGCGGCAACGAGTGGGAAGCCCTCACCAAAGGCCTTCCCCAACAGGATTGCTACGTTAACGTCCTTCGCGATGCAATGGCTGTAGATTCGCTCGATTCCTGCGGCATCTACTTCGGCACTACCGGCGGCCAGGTCTACGCTTCTTCCGATTCTGGAGACACCTGGGCACCCATCGTCCGCGATCTCCCTGGCGTCCTCTCCGTCGAGGTGCAGACACTGTAATGACCTCCACGATGATCCGCATCGAGATGCCGGCGCACTTGCGAAACCTCGCGCAAGTCAACGGACAAATCCGGATCGAAGTGGAAGTTCCCGCCACTCAGCGCACGGTCCTCAATGCACTCGAAGCGAACTACCCAATGCTCAAGGGCACTCTCCGCGACCACGTCACCCAAGAGCGCCGCCCCTTCATTCGCTTCTTCGCCTGCGAAGAAGATCTCTCGCACGAAACGCCGGACACCCCGCTCCCTGAATCCGTCGCTTCGGGTGTGGAACCCTTCTGGATCATCGGAGCCATTTCCGGCGGCACAGAGCCTACGGCAAAGTTTAACCATTGGCCCGGCCGCATTCTCACTGCTCTGTCTGCGCTCTTCCTCCTCCTCGACGCCGGCATGAAGCTGATACAGGCGGCACCTGCCGTCGAGGCAACCGTGGAACTCGGCTATCCCGCCCGCGTCGTACATCCTCTGGGCCTCATACTGCTCATCGCAACAATTCTCTATCTCATCCCCCGCACCGCAATTCTCGGCGCGATCTTACTCACTGGATACCTTGGCGGCGCTGTGGCCACTCACCTGCGCGTTAGCAATCCACTCTTCAGCCACACACTCTTCCCGGTCTATGTGGGCATGATGATCTGGGCCGGGCTTTACTTGCGGAATCGGAAACTGCGCGATCTCATCACATCGAAAAGCTGAACGGAAGACTTATGCAAAATCTCAACCCCTACTTGATTTTTGATGGAAACTGCGGCGAGGCAATGACTTTTTACGCAAAATGACTCGACGCCCAGTTACAGCTCTCCAGCTACTCCTCGATCCCGGGCGAAGTACCAGAGGCTTAAAAAGACCGGATCATTCATGCCAGGCTTTCAACGGGTTCCATCCTCCTGATGGCTTCCGACATTAGACCTGACATGCCGTTTTTGCAGGGCGACAATATCTCAATCTTCATCGGATGCGAAAGCCTTCCCGAAATCGAACGCCTCTTCGCGGCCTTCCTCATAGGCGGCATCGCCAAGCTGTCCCTCCACGATTCCTTCTGGGGTGCCCGCTTCGGCATGCTCACCGATAGGTTCGGCATCCACTGGATGTTCAACTTTGAATACCCGAAATAGACTAACGCCCGCCTCGCGTTTTTGTCATCCAATCGCTACTGATCCGTCCCTAGCGGATCTGGCGCATCAAACTTCCGTAGTACCTTCCGCACGTAGTCTTGCGTTTCTTTATACGGAGGCACTCCCCGATACCGCGCCACCGCACCCGGTCCCGCGTTATAGGCGGCCAGTGCCTTGCGCACCTGATCCGGATCATTCTCATAGCGAATCAGCAAGTCCCGCAACAGCCGCGCCCCGCCATGTATATTCTGCGCCACGTCATTCGGGTCCACGCCCAATTGCCGCGCCGTACCCGGCATCAGTTGCATGATCCCGATCGCGCCCTTTGGACTCACGGCATCAGTCCTCATCCCCGACTCCACCGAGGCGATGCTCTGCACAATCTTCACGGTGAGCCCGTTTGCTTTGGCGGCCTCCCGGATAATCGCTTTAGTGTCTAGCGCGACAGGCTTGGCCGCAAGCGGAGCGGGCCGATTTGGATCCGGCTCCTGCACAATACTTTTGACTTCCGACTCGCTTAAAAGAGTAACTCCTGCACCGGTCGTGATAAATATCTGATCGCCATCGCGATCCGCCTTCTCCACCCGGAATGTCTGCCCCGTATGCAAAGTAACAATCTGCCCCGCCGACAATAGCGCGACCGCACTCAACATGACGAAAATAAAGCTCCGCAAGCACATGAGCCCCCAGTCTAGTGGCAAACAGCCTACCGAGCCTATCGGGTAAATGCCTTAGCTGCCGAAACAATCGCAATGTCTTAGCCGCGCCAATGCGCAACAGTCCACTGGCCATACCGCACCAGTAGGCCGCTGCCGGGTCTATTCCCCCCGACTTTCAGGCGGGCTGCTTTTAACCTCAGGGCTGAAATCAGAAGTGGGATGAAAAAGGCCAAGCGTTCAAGATCAGGGCGCCTGCGGAGCCTTGGCTGGCTCGCTGGCATTGATCCGGTATCTCATTGTCCTGTTGCTGAAATATTTTGCTTGGCTGGACAGCGCTCCGGTTTGGATTGGCGGGATCGGGAGCCGCCGAGTAGTTTTTTGGTGGGGATGGTTGTGGCGGAAAGGGTTGGGCAGTGATATGCTCGAATCCCGTTTACTGGACGATGTTGCCACGGACGGTGCGCTTTGCGAGGCCGGCGCTGATTTGAATTGGCTTCGTTTTGCAGACTAATCGGAAAAG
>JBKJSR010000138.1:0-13259 GCA_046594355.1 Bryobacter sp. | reverse complement strand
TGTGCATGTATTTGTTTGTGTGATGGCGTACCTGCTGGTGACTTTGCTGCATCGGCGCGCGGTGCAGCGGGCTACCTTTGTCGGCAGTGCCCAGCGACTGCTGGCGGAGTTGGGGGCAATCCGCTGTTGCCGCATCATGGATCGTACGGGCAAGCGCGGTAGGCCACGCGTGCGCTTGCAGATCGAGCAGACTGAACCGAAGCGCCGGGCACTGGCCGAGGCGCTGAATGCCTTGCCGCCGACGGACTGACCGGCAGCGTGGTATCTACGCGATCCCACAGCTATCTGTTACCAATACAACAACTTAGAGGAAGTCCGCGCTCGTTGGTGGGAAAGTCTCGCTAGCGGCCCGGTAACTTCTCCCGTTGGATTCAAGGCTTATTCCGAAAAAATATCCAGAACTTCAAATACCGCATCACTCACCGTCTCGAGTACATCACCCATCGAAGCGTCACCCACAACTTCCACGGCTCCCTGCGCCACCTCCGTCAACTTGTGCGAAATCGTCTCCGCGGCGTTCCCGGCCATCTCCTGTATTTGCAGCGTCAAATCTTCTGGGTTCATAGCGATCTCCTGATTTTAACGGCGGCCAAATTGGAAGATGGTTAAAGACTTGTAGGTATCTCCGGGTCGTAGCACCGTTGAGGGAAACGAAGGCTTGTTCGGCGAATCCGGAAAGTGCTGGGTCTCGAGGCAAAACGCGTGGCGTTTCTCATACTTGCGGCCACCCTTGCCTAGGATCGATCCATCAAGAAAATTCGCGGTATAGAACTGAACGCCCGGCTCGGTCGTCGATACCGTCAACACTCTTCCCGTCGAAGGATCGAAGACTTCCACCACCGGCTGCGGTGCCGCCGTGAGCCCCTTGTCGAAAACAAAGTTGTGATCATAGCCGCCGCCCAGTTGGATCTGTTCCTCCTTCTGGTCAATCCGCGAGCCGATAGGAGTGGGCTTCAAAAAATCGAATGGCGTCCCTGCCACCGCCCTGATCTCGCCGGTCGGAATCAACCCGCGATCCACCGGCGTAAATTTGCTCGCGTTGAGCTTGAGCACATGCCCCATTACATGCTTAACCGGGCTGCCGCCCAGATTGAAGTAGGTGTGGTTTGTCAGATTCAACACTGTCGTCTTTTTGGTGGTCGCAGAGTAGTCGATGTGGAGCGCGTTGTTCTCAGCCAAAGTGTAGATTACGCGCACACGCAATTCTCCCGGAAAACCCTCTTCCAAGTCCGCGCTAGTCAGCTCAAGCGTCAGGGTGTTGGCGGACTGCCGTGCGGTCCAAAATTTCTTGTCAAAACCGGCGATGCCGCCGTGCAGCGAGTTGGCCCCGTTATTCGCCGCCAGCTTGTAGGTCTTGCCATCAAGGCTGAACTGGGCCTTGCCGATACGGTTGCCGTAGCGGCCAACCAGCGCTCCAAAATAAGGGTGCCCTTTTTTCGTGATGTACTCTTCCGGCGTGTCAAAGCCGAGCACGACATCATCCAGCTTGCCTGCCCGGTCTGGCACCTTGAGCGACATCAGAGTGCCACCGTAGTTTGTGATCCTGGCCTCCATGCCGGCCTTGTTCTTGAGCGTAAAAATCTGTGGCTTTTGCGCAAACAGCGTTGCGCCAAAAAACAGGGAAAACAGTGCAATTTTCATAAGGAAACCATAGGGAGTTTATCAGAGGGCGCGTAACAGTTTCGCGGTGGTGGCGATCTGACCAAGATGCCGTTGTATATGTTCGGCGATGTGGGCCAGCAGAGTTCCGAGCGGCACCTCGATCCGCGCCCGTCCCAGCAAGCGCGTCTCGCTGAAGGCCGTTGGATCGAGAGCTTCTATCCGCACCCGCGCTTCCTTCAACCGTTGCTCGAGCAATACAAGCAGGCTTAGCAGCGGCAACTCGTCTTTCAGTTCGCCGGCCAGGAGCTCAAGCTGCCCCGCATTCAGCGCTCGACCCTCGGCATAGGTGAGCAGGCGATCCATCGATTCAGCAATGTGGCGGATGTGAAAGCCGAGTGGCGTCAGTCCATGTGGCCGCAGCCAGACTTGCTCATCGCTCAAGCCGAGCGTTGCCGCCAGTACCTCTTCTTCTGTCTGTATGAGGGTACACAGCAAGAGATGGCGCAAGGGATCATGCGTCACAGCCATCTCGCGCATCCATGCTTCGCGTTGCTTCATCGTGTGTTCAGTTATGCTTGGCTGGCGTCTTCGGGAGCGTCGTAATCGATGCCGGAAAAGGCGCGGACTTCGACGCATCCGGGTTCCGTTTGTTCGACTGATTCAAGTTCCGGTCTGAGTTCAATGGAATGTAGAGACCACCGGTTGCATCGAGAATGGAGAACAGCTTCTTGCTCATATCGAGGGCAACCGATTTGTGTTCGGGAGATTCAATCAGGTTCCGCATCTCAAGCGGATCATTCTGGAGGTCGAAGAGCTCATCGACATCCCACAACCCCTGGTAGCGAATGTACTTGTAGCGGTCGCTGCGGATCGCATGCATGGTCGGCGTCTGGGGAAAACTCCGCTCCCAGTAATACTCGTAAAGCAGCCCATCGCGCCACTCGGTCTTCTTGCCCTGCGCGAGCCCAAGAAAACTCCGGCCCTGCATTTGCGGTGTCGCCTTCAAGCCTGCGGCTTCGAGACAGGTGGGCGCGATGTCGATATTCGCTACGACTTCGTTCAACTTCTTGCCGCGACCAAACAGCTCCGGACATTGCAGCAGCATCGGCACCCGCATCGACTCTTCATAGGCAGTCCGCTTGTCGATGAGTCCGTGCTCGCCAAAGGCAAAACCGTTGTCGCCCATATAGATCACGAGTGTGGAATCAAAGAGGTTGCGGCTCTTGAGCCATTGCATCACCCGGCCCACCGAATCATCGACGCCGCAAAGCGTCTCGGCATAGCGCTTGTAGTATTCGGCGATGTCGAGTTTTGAATGGTACGGATACTCGACGCCATGCCAGGAGTTGCGTTGATTTTGCACCCACATCGGCACAAGTTGCTCAGGCGGCGCTGCCGCATAAGACTTCGGGTACTCAAACTTCGCGTTCTGAAACTTGCCCTTGTGGCGTGCGGCCGGTTCAAATTCGGCATGCACCGCTTTGTGCGAAAGGTACAGGAAGAAGGGCCGCTTTTCATCGCGCTGATTGAGCCAGTCCTCCGCATAGCCGGTCATCTCGTCGGTGATGTAGCCCTTCTGCGCGACACGCTTTCCGTCAACATTCAGGCCGTTTGCTGTAGGTGAATAAGTGCCTTGCCCGCGAAAGCTCACCCAGCGGTCAAAGCCCGGCTGAGGATCGTCGCCCTCGCCACCCATGTGCCACTTGCCAAAGAAACCGGTCTGGTACTTCGCCTGCTTCTGCAACTGTTCGGGGAAGAAGGCCGTCCCTTTCGGAATCGGGTTCGAGTTATCGACGACGCGATGTTTGTGTGCGTATTGCCCCGTCAGAATCGATGCTCTTGAAGGGGAGCAGAGCGCCGTTGTCACAAACGCATTCGGGGCGTGGACTCCATTCTTCGCCATCGCGTCGAGGTGTGGTGTCTCAAGAAAACTCTGACCCTTCAAGAAGCCCATCGCGTCATAACGATGGTCGTCGGTGAGCATGAAAATGATGTTGCGCGGCTTCGCCGATGATTGCGCCGCTGCAAGCGAAACAAAGCCACGCCTTGTCATTAGAGTGGGAGAATCTCTTCGCGCAACGGGTCAAAGCGCAATCGCCGCTTTTGAATATAGGCGAGATTGCCCAAGTGGCTGGCCTGTGCGGAACGATGTCCGATGTAGACATCGCCGTTCGGCAGTTTGCGGGTGCGCGTGCAATCGAGGAAGTTCTCCACGTGCTCTATCGTCTGTTCCTTTTGCGACTTCACCACGATTGGCTGTGGGTTGCGCTCGTTGGGCCAGAACTGGAATTCGCTCCGCGTGATGAAGAGCCGCCCTTCGGTACCGCAAATTTCTACGGCCGCGCCTTTGATACCGGGCGCTAGAGTTGCCTCAAATGTTGCCGTCCATTCCTTGGGATACTCGAGCAAAACGTGGATCGTATCAGGCGCGGTACGGCCGTCCTTATAGTGATAAATGCCCCCTGCCGCGACCGCCGAAATCGGATCGTCCTGCCCCATGAACATGTGCACCACATCGATCCAGTGGGTGAACAAATCCGTCACTTGGCCGCCACCGAAATCAAGATAAGCACGGAAGTTGTAATACTGTTGCGGATCATAATCGCGCCACTTCACCGGACCCAGGAATCGCGCCCAATCCAGGTTGGTCGGCCGTTTTTGCAGAACCTCCGGCGCCTTGCGCAAGTGATAGCCGTTTCCGTGCCACCACGTGCGGGCGAGCGTAATCTTGCCCAGCTTGCCCGAGTCGATATACTCTTTTTTCGCCTGTAAATAATGGCTCCCCGAGCGCTGCTGCATGCCTACCTGGCATATGCGTTCGTTGACCCGCGCGGCCTTCACAATCTTTGGCCCCTCTTCGATCGTCAGCGTTAGCGGCTTCTCGACGTAAACATCTTTGCCTGCATTCAAGGCATCGATCGCGCAGCCGGAGTGCCAGTGATCGGGCGTCGAGATCAGCACGGCATCGAGAGTTTTCATATCGAGCAATTTGCGATGATCTACAAAGCCTTTTGCTCCCGGGTAAGTAGTTAGCGCCTTGTCGAGACGATCTCCCCAAACCTCGGCGATTGCGCCCACATTCACTTGCTTCGTATCGTTGAAGACCTTGATCACGTATGTGCCGCGATCTCCGGCGCCAATCCAGCCTACGTTGATCTTGTCGTTGGCCCCCATGATCCGCGAATAGGAAGCAGCGGTAAATGTGGCGGCCGCCGTCCCGCCAAGACGCAAAAGGTCTCTTCTCGATGTGCTCATGCGAGGATTCTATCACTTGCTACGATAAAGCTAAGCGCGTGAAATCAAGCATGAACAGGGCTTCCAGTTACCCAATCCTCGTCGTTGGCGCAGGCCTTGCCGGCACCGAGTGTGCCTGGCAACTCGCGCGTCAGGGCTTTGCCGTCACGCTTTATGAGATGCGCCCTGTGGCCACCACTCCGGCCCATAAGACCGGCGACATGGCCGAACTTGTTTGCAGCAATTCCCTCAAGAGCGAAAGTGAAAACACCGCACCCTGGCTGCTCAAGCAGGAACTTCGCCGCGGTGGCAGCCTGTTGCTCGAGATCGCCCGCGAGACCAGAGTGCCGGCGGGACATGCCCTCACCGTGGATCGGGTTGAATTTGCCAGGGAAGTTTCACGGCGCATTGAGGCCGAGTCCAACATCACCGTCGTGCGCGAAGAGCTCAAGGCCATCCCGCACCACGGCATTGTCGTCATTGCCTCCGGGCCTCTCACGAGCGACACGCTAGCCGGCGAGATCGCCCGCCTCACCGGCAGCGATCGGCTTTTTTTCTTCGACAGCATCAGCCCCATCGTCGATGCAGATTCGGTCAACACCGAAATCGCTTTCGCGGCCTCCCGCTGGGGCAAGAGCATCGACGGCACCGACGACTATCTCAACTGCCCACTCAGCAAGGAAGAGTACGAGCACTTCGTCGATGAGCTTTTGAAGGGCGATAGCGTCCCCTTCCATATTGCCGAAGACAACCCGCACACGCCTTTCTTCGAAGCTTGCCTGCCGGTGGAAGAACTTGCGCGCCGCGGGCGTGAAACTCTTCGCTTCGGCCCCATGAAACCCACCGGACTCGACGACCCGCGCACGGGCCGCTGGGCACATGCGATCGTGCAGCTCCGCAAAGAGAATTGCCGCAGCGACAGCTACAATCTTGTCGGCTTCCAGAATCATCTCCGCTTCGGTGAACAGCAGCGCATCTTCCGCCTGATCCCCGGCCTTGAGAAAGCCACCTTCCTCCGCTATGGCCAGATCCATCGCAATACCTACATCAACGGTCCAGAGCTCCTCACTGCAACATTGCAACTCAAGCCAGACCCACGCATCCTCTTTGCCGGTCAGATTTCCGGTGTGGAAGGCTACGTCGAAAGCATCGCAACAGGCTTTGCGGCCGCACAGTTCGCCGCGGACTTTGCGATGGACCAGCCAGCCAAACCATTCCCTCGTGAGACTGCTATCGGCAGCCTCTGCTCTTACATATCAAGCGCCAGTCCCAAGAATTACCAGCCCGCCAACATCACCTTCGACCTGCTTCCCAAGCTCGACGAAGATAGCGCCAGACGCCTCCGCAAGGACAAGAAGGCCCGCCACGCCGAAGTGTGCCGCCGGGCTTTGGAGAAGCTCGATGAGCATTTCAGCGTCACCGTCTGAACGCTTCTCCCACTTCGCTCCATCCCCGCTCAGGGATGCAATTCTCGGCTTTCTTGAAGATCGCGCAAGAGTGTCCGCCAGCCCCCATACGCTGCGCAATTACGCGGTAGACCTTGATCAGTTTCTCGTACACTTCACGCCTGCACCAGCCATCGCGCTCATCGGCATCAACGAACTCCGGGAGTGGATGGCCGGACTCTATGACAAGAAGTTGTCGGCAGTTTCGATACGCCGCAAAGTCAGTTCGCTGCGCAGTTTTTTCCACTGGTGCCGCACCCGCGAACTTGCCGCTAAGAACCCCGCCAAGTATCTTCGTCTCCCCAAGACCCCGAAGAAAGTGCCTCAAGTTCTCGACGCCGAAGCAGTGATTTTCTTCGTAGACAATATCGGCAGGGAAGACCTCAAGCGGCCCTTTCCGCAGCGCGACCGTGCCATTTTCGAGTTGCTATATGGCTGTGGCCTCCGGGTAAGCGAGCTGGTTGGATTGAGCCTGGACGATGTCGATCTTGAAGAGCGCTGGCTGCGGGTTCTTGGGAAGGGAAGCAAGGAGCGCATGTCGCCCATTGGACAAAACGCTCTTGTTGCACTCAAGAGTTACCTCGCAAATCGGCATGCGTTGTCTGGTGAGAAGGCGGTCTTTGTCAACTACAAGGGCACCAGAATCAGTTCTCGAGCCGTGCATCATCTTGCTAAGTTTTATGGGTCGATGTTACTCGACGACTCAAGCGTGCATCCGCACGAATTCCGTCATAGCTTTGCGACGCACCTGCTCAATGCAGGAGCGGACCTGCGGGCAATCCAGGAACTCCTCGGCCACTCCAGCCTGTCGACGACACAGATCTACACCAAAGTCGCCATCGAAGACCTCGAACGCGTTTACCAGCAATCGCACCCCAAAGCCTGAGTCTCAAACAAACTCTTCAAAAACAAATACCTCGATCCCTTCGACCCGCTTGAAATTTGGATCGTTCGTGATGAGCCCTGCGACTTTTGCTTCAATAGCCGTCGCGGCCTGCAAGGCTTCTGGCGTCTGCAATCGCGAGATTTGGTGCAATCCAATCCACATTGGGATGGTAGTTCCGTCATCGTGATGGTAGAAGTGGCTGCCCTGCAAATTCTCGTATCGAGCAACACTCGGGGGTGCCGCCGCAAGAAGCTCCGCAGGCTCCTTAACCCCAACTCTTGCGCCTGCCAGCCCCCGGATTGCCGTCTGGTACGATCACTCTAATTCCGGGAACGACAACCAGCAGCTTATCGCCAGGCTTTACGCCGAGCGCCTCCCGCGCCTCGCGCGGAATCACGATCTGATTTTTTGAAGACAGCGTAATCTCAGCCATGCTTTACATTTTAGAGAAAAGTAAAGCGCTGTAAGTTCCTAGATGGGCTCGTACACTACGTAAGCAAAGCGTTTTGAATCCGGGGCCCAAGAGTTCACATTGATCGTTCCCTGCCCGCCATAGAAGGTGACAACTTCTTCGATTGCGCCAGGCTTCTCTTTTGGAGTTTTCATGATGCGCAGCTTCATGCCCGGCATCTTGCCGTTGTGCCCGGTCGTCCCTTTGGGGAAAGACAGAAACAGCATGCGCTTGCCGTCCGGAGAGAAGTGCGGGAACCAATCCTCCAACTCATCGCTCGTAATCTTCTGCGCTAGCGAGTCGTTCGGGCCTGCGCCACTTGGCGGAATCCTCCAGATATTCCAATCTCCGCCACGATTCGAATTGAAGTAGATCCACTTGCCGTCGGGCGTGTATTCCGGACCATCATCGTAAGCGCCGGCGGAAGTGAGCCGCTCTTCGGCACCACCTTGGGCAGACACGCGATAGAGTTCAAACTTTCCATTGCGCTGGCCTACAAACGCGAGCCACTTGGCATCCGGCGACCAGCCGTGAAAGTAGCTCGGTGCCGCTGGCGTCATCAGCTTGACTCCAGTGCCATCTGCATTGGCGATATAAACTTGCGACTGCCGCGAAGTCGCACTCGATGCTGAAAATGCAATCTGCTTTCCGTCCCGCGTCAGATCATGATCGTTGTTGCAACGGTAGTCTCCACCCAGATCAATCTTGTCGAGTTGGCCTCCCGTCACCGGCAGCCGATACAAATTGCCGGCTGTGTTGACCAGCAGGAACTTGCCGTCGCGCGACCAGTTTGGTGCCTCTACGACGCCGACGGCCTCATGCACTTGAGAGCTTTTGCGTGTCGACAAATCGTAGATCATCACCTTGCTGCGATAGAGCGGTCGGGGCTCAATCTTCGGTCCCTGCAGCGACACATTCGAGAACATGGCCGTCTCGATCACATCGGCTTCATGCGAAGAAACAGCCAGCCCGGCGTAGACGGGATCACTCAACTTCAAACTCTGCGGACCCACCGGCATCAACTGTTCTCCCGGCTGTCCGGCCAGGATTGTAAACTCATCTCCGCGCCTTTCGATACGCAGCCGCAGCGGCCCCTTCAGACTTGATCGCAACTCAGCCGTTGGACCGCCCTTCACGGCCCGGTACTGCAATGAAGTCAGCCCGTCGCCATGCACGGCAATATCGGCGTAAGCGGAATCGGCATCCAGATCCTGCCGGATCATCAGCATCGCTTTGCGATGCGCATTCACTCCGGCACCGATGAAGCGGATGTCCGCCTGCAGGTTGACATCCCCGGAAACGCGTCTCCATGCAAACTGGAACGCATCCTGAGTGCCCCAGACATTTGCTCCGCCCCCGCTCACACGGTACTCCGCGCTTACAGGTTCATAAACCAGAGACCCCGCCTTCGGGGTCAGTCCAACATCGCCCCGCGAATCGAAGATTCCGTTCTGCGCGAAGAGCGGCAGGCACAAAGCAATCCCAAACACCAATCCATTAAGTCTGTTCACGAGGCAAGAATATCACTCCGGCAGCCGATTACGGTGCCTCCGCGATTCCGGGCAGCGACCGGTGCCGACTCGTCAGCGGAGCAATCAAGTTGCGAGTCTCCACTCTGAGGCTACCGCTGCCAAGTAGCCTGGCCGGGCTTAGTCCGGGAGCGGCTATTCTGATGCCATGCCCTTCACGCGCCTGCTCGTCTTTTTTCTGCTACTCCTTTCTCTTTGCGCCCAGACGCCAGCCGACCTCGACACTTGGGTCGAGAACACTCGCAAGCAATTCGACATTCCCGGCATCGCCGTTGCCATCGTCAAGGACGGCCAGGTTGTGACAACCAAGGGCTACGGCATCCGCAAGCTCGGCAACCCGGCGCTAGTCGACGAACATACGCTCTTCGGCATCGCCTCCAACACCAAGGCCTTTACCACTGCCGCCCTCGCCATTCTCATCGACGAAGGCAAACTCAACTGGGACGATAAGGTCACCCAACACCTCCCTGGCTTCTCGTTGCAAGACCCTTACGTCACGCGCGACCTCACCGTCCGCGACCTCGTTTCTCACCGTAGCGGACTCGGCCTTGGCGCAGGCGATCTCATGTTCTGGCCTAACACTACTTTCACCCGCGATCAGGTTCTCGCCGGTGCGCGCTCTATCCGGCCCGCCTCCAGTTTCCGTTCCAGTTACGCTTACAACAACCTCATGTTTGTTGTCGCGGGCGAAGTAATCCACAAGGTCTCCGGTCTCAGCTACGACGACTACATCCGCGCTCGAATCTTCGCGCCCCTCGAAATGACCGAAGCGCAAATCTCAAACAATGGCATCGGAGAGAGCGACAACAGCGCCGTACCCCACTCGCGCGGCTGGAGACTCGAAGGATCGCTCAAACCCATCTCCTGGACGCGCGACGACGTCTGGGCCGCAGCCGCAGGCGTCAAGGCCAATGTCACCGACCTCGCAAAATGGATGCGCGTCCAACTCGCCCAAGGCCAGATCTCCGAAGCCAAACGACTCTTCTCGCAGCGAGCCAGCCGTCAGATGTGGAGCGCGCAAACCGTCATCAACGTGGGCACTCAGCCGAAGGCCCTTGCCGGCCAGCAATCCCAATTTGCGGCCTACGGACTTGGCTGGTTTCTCAAAGACTATCGAGGGCACAAGCTCGCTTATCACGGTGGCGGCCTCACTGGCATGGTCACCCAAACCACCCTCGTTCCCGGCCTGAATCTCGGCATCGCCGTCCTCACGAACCAGGAGGAACCCGGTGCATTCCAGGCCATCACCAATCACATTCTCGACTACTATATGAAGGCCGCCGCGCCCGACTGGACGGCTGCAATCTACGAGAATGCGAGCGTCAGCCGCAAGCGTCGGAACGAGCGCGAGCAAAAGGCCATTGCCGCCAGAGCCAAAGACACCAAGCCGTCGCTTCCCTTGGGCGAATACGCGCAGGACTATCGCGACCCCTGGTATGGTCTCGCCTCTATCGAACTCAAACCCAAGGGACTTTATGTGCGGATGCAAGCCACACCCGACATGAAAGGCCGCCTCGAACACTGGCATCACAACACATTCGCCGCTCGCTGGGACGACCCCGTCATCCCCGACGCCTACTTCAACTTTCAGCTCGACAATCAGGGCAGGATCGAGTTGTTAAAAATGGAAGCCATCAGCGACCTGGCCGACTTCAGCTTCGACTATCACGACCTTGAGTTCCGGCCTGTTCCGCGCAAGAACTGAGTGAAGAAGGCCTGCCACAAGGGGTCGATTTTAGGGTGTACTGGCGTGTGTCCCGTATCGAGCAAATGGAACTGCAACCGTTCCGCGACACCCAACTCCGCATAGCGCTTTCTGCCCAACTCTACCAGTGGCAGCGTACTCGGGCCATCGGAGTGATTGGTATCGTTGCCTCCCACAATCAGCAACGGCTTCGGAGCCGCCATGATCATCAGTTCGTGATGATCATGCGCCGGCTTGGTTTTCTGGAGCAAGCTCAACACGGTCTTCTCGGGTGTCGAAATGTCGTCGAACTTGCGTTTGCAGTCGAGGTACCAGGGCTCCTCATAATTCGTGCCCCCATCCCATAGCGGCACATGCGGATCGATCGCTACCGTCGCGGAAAGCTCCGGCGCAAAGGCCGCCGCATAGAGCGCGGTCTTTGCGCTCAGCGAGCTTCCAATGAAGCCGATCCGCTTGCTGTCGACATAGGGCAGTGATGCCAGATAGTGCGCTTGCTGCCGGACATCCCAAACCATTCGCGATAAGCCGGCCCAGCGCCCAAAGCGCTCATAGACTTTCTCGCTTACTCCATTCTTGAAACTGGTTCCATCGCGATAGTTCCTGATGTGCGCCCAACTCGTCAGGACCACAAAGCCCTGCCCGGCAAGCCAAGTACCCCACCAATCTTCCGGCTTCTGCCAGTCTGGCGTAGTCGACGCCCACGCAATCACGGTTGGCCTGCGTTCCCCGCGCTTGATCCCCTTGGGCACAAGCAACAAACCCGGTTGCCAAAAATCTACTTCGAGCGGCAGCTCGACGTGGCGCCTGATGTAAGCGCCACGGTCGATGGATCCAAGCTCACGCGCTACCATTCGATCCACGAACCAGCGCCTGTCTGCACGGTTCGGTTCGAGCTTGCCCAGGATCTCGCGCCATTGGCTGCGCAATCGCCTGGGGCTAGCGCTGCCAGCCATCGCGAAGAGCAAATCGCGCCGTGAATGCATCATCGCGATTGCCTGCGAATCTGCCAGCCAATCACCATGCCCGCCAGGAAAAAGCCCACCGACGCATCGAAAAATCCCATTGTAAGTAGCGGAATCGAGAAGCTATACCAGGTCCAGTAGGACACTTCAATGGATACCCAAGCCAACACACCCATCAGCGCGGACACTGCACCATAGCCCATTCCGCTCATTGGCTTCAGCCGCAAAAGCACCAGCGTCAATAGAAAGGCCTGCAGCAGATTTGTCGCGAATTCTATTCCCAGCATCGGCCCCATCTGTTGCGACTTGTCCGATCGATCCGGCAGCAGACCAACTACAACCAGGACGCCACGCGGGTCCATGTAAGCGCCATTGCTGGGGGCATGTTGCGACAGGAATTGATCTACACCCTTCTGGTCTGCCAGTAGTGTGATTGGCTCGGGAAAAAGCGTATGCGAGGCTCCTCCCCACACAAAAATGACAAGTCCGCCTAAAAGTGTCGCAAGCAATCCAAGTCTTAAGCTCATGGGACTGAATATATCGAAAGTGCTAAACTCTGTAAAGACCAACCCTGTGGCGAAATGGCGGAATTGGCAGACGCACCAGACTCAAAATCTGGCGCACTTCACTGTGCGTGTCGGTTCGACCCCGACTTTCGCCACCACAATTTCTATTGGCTCTGCTCCTCCACTTCTTTTTCTGGCAACGCCAGAACTGCAGCTCCTGTTAGTTGCCGACTTCCCGGTTCATTTTTGCCAGGTAACCTGAGCTATGCCTTTGTGGCATCAATTTATCTCAACATGGATTGCGAGGACGACTACACCAAACAGCTCTTCCGATACCTGAAACGCGGCATCGGGAAGGTCCTGCAAGACGACGATCCGCACGTCCTTCTTGAAATGCGGACCGGAACGCTGCACGGCATTTCCGACATCCTCATCCATGACTGTCTCCTCCTGGAATGAAGGTCGCATCGAAGAAGGGCGAGCGCGACCGGCTCGTAGGCCAATGCTGCGAGTACTCAGGCGGCTAGTGTCATCTGGGCCGTCGTCATCGACTGGCCGGAAAATCGCGTCCGGAAGCTCCTGGATCTACTCGAAGCGAAATGCGTGAACTACATCGAAGTCATCGAGTTCGATGTAGAAGAAGGAGACGATGACGAGGATGACGAAGAGTGACCAATATTCTCAGTCCGGAGGTCGGGCCGTCCCGATTCCTGCCTTCCTTCTTTCGTCCGTAACCCAATGGCTTCGAAACACCTTCGCGTGATAGAGTAGCATTTCCGATCATTCTTGTTTCCGGAGTGTGAACCTTAGGGCCAACGCTATTCGCTGAGAACTTTTTATGCCCCTGCAAACCATAGCTCCGAAGACTACCGGCAAACTGCCGACGGAACTGCTCGACTTCGATCCCCAGAACCCGCGCCTCATCGAAGACGGGATCAA
>JBKJSR010000105.1:0-3600 GCA_046594355.1 Bryobacter sp. | reverse complement strand
AGTGATTGAAAAACTGCGGGAAGCCGAACTGCCCGAGGGCGTGAATCCGACGCTAGCCCCAATGGCAACACCAATTGGAGAATTGTTTCGTTACAGCCTCGAAGGGGGCGGTCTGGATTCGCGGCAATTGCGCGAGTTGCAGGATTGGGTGGTGTATCCGAGGTTGCTACAAGCGCGCGGCGTAGCCGACGTCGTTCCGTTCGGCGGACTGGTGAAGCAGTATCAAATCGAGATTCATCCCTTCTCGCTCGAAAAGTATAAAGTGTCGCTGCGTGATCTGGCGCTGTCGGTAGAGGAAAGCAATCAGAATGCCGGCGGGGCGCTGATCGACAACCGGCAGCAATCTCTCGCAGTGCGTGGTGTCGGGTTACTGAAATCCGTTTCCGATATTGAGAACAGCGTCGTTGCCGAGAATCGTGGCGTTCCCGTATTTGTGAAGGACTTGGGTAAGGTGAGGATTGGAGCGGCCCCTCCTACAGGGATCTTTGGGCTGCAGGACAAGACTGGCGGGGTGGAGGGGATCATCCTGATGCGGCGCGGCGAGAACCCGAGCGAGGTTCTCAAACAAGTTCATGACGCGGTCGACGAGCTGAATACAACCAAGCTCCCGCCCGGCGTCAAGATGAATGTGATCTACGACCGGACCGAACTGGTGAATAACACACTGGCCACGGTAGCGAAAACGCTGCTTGAAGGGCTGGTCATTGTTGTCTTTATCCTGCTGATCTTTCTTGGCAGTGCCAAAGCCGCTTTGCTTACCGCCGTCACGATACCGCTTTCACTGATGTTTGCCTTCGGTTGTATGTACCTGACCGGCATTCCCGCAAACCTGCTGAGTCTGGGAGCACTCGATTTTGGCATCATTGTCGACGGCTCGCTGATCATGGTGGAGCACATCCTGCATTCACTGGAGAAGCGTAAGGCAAGCGGAGCGCAAGGAGTTTTTCAGACGGTTCGCGACGCCGCGCTCGATGTGGAGTCCCCGCTGTTCTTCTCGCTTGTCATCATCATTTCGGCATATCTTCCACTGTTCATGTTGGAGCGAGTGGAAAGGCGGTTGTTCACGCCGATGGCGTTTACCGTGTGTTTCGCGCTGTTAGGGTCGATGCTGATTGCGCTTACACTGGTGCCGGTACTGGCAACTTTTTTGTTTCGTAATGGAGCGAAGAGCTGGGAGAACCCTTTGCTGCGTGTGCTGAATTCGGGTTATCGCAGGGTGTTAGAAGCCAGTCTCCGGCGCGCGTGGGTGGTTGTGGCGGGCGCTGGAGTAGTGATCCTCGCTGCGTTCCTGCTTGCCGGAACATTGGGGAGCGAATTCCTGCCATCGCTCGATGAAGGAACGATCTGGATACGATCCAATCTGCCACCCGGCACCTCGCTCGAGAAAACCGCTGAGATCGCCACGCAGATGCGAGCCACGCTCCGCGGATATCCGGAAATACGGGCTGTAGCTTCGCAAGCCGGCCGCAACGATGCAGGTACCGATCCATTTGGGCCGAATCGCATTGAGCTTCTTGTTACTTTGAATCCTTACGAGCAGTGGCCGAATCACCGGACCAAGAACGATCTGGTTAATGATTTGTCGCGTAAGATGCCGGAGATGATTCCCGGCGCGACGTTTAATATTACGCAGCCGATCATCGACACGGTTACAGAAGTGGTTACGGGATCTTCCGCCGATTTGGCGGTGCTCCTTACAGGACCGGATTTGAAAGTGTTGCGCGAACTGGCGGAGAAGTCTTTGCAAGTGGTGCGCTCCGTTCCCGGTGCGGCCGATGCGGCGATTGAACAGGAGGCGGAGCAGCCACAGTTGACGATTCAGTTGGAACGGGAAAAAATGGCACGCTTCGGGGTGAGGGTGCGCGATGTGCAGGATCTGATTGAGCTGGCGATCGGAGGGCGTGTCGTAAGCAGCCTCTTTGAAGGCGAGCGCCGTTTCAATATTTCAGTGCGTTTTGCGGCGGAATCCCGCGTGGACGCGAACGCAATCGGCAGCATGCTGGTTCCGACGAGGTCTGGAGCGCGCGTGCCTCTGACCCAGTTGGCAAGCATCGAAATTGTCAACGGGCAGAGCATCATCGCACGCCGTGAGAACCGGCGGCAGATTGCGGTTCGCACCAATATTCGCGGGCGCGACCAGGGAGGCTTTGCAGCCGATCTACAGAAGCAATTTGAGAAGAGCGTGACGCTGCCGGCTGATTACCGGGTGGAGTGGGGAGGCCAATTCGACAATCTGGATCGTGCGCGCAAACGGCTTTCGCTGGTGCTTCCATTGACGATTGGAATCATCTTCATATTGTTGTTCTTCACGTTTGGTTCCACCAAGGATGCCGGCCTCGTGCTGCTCAATGTGCCTTTTTCCCTGGTAGGCGGCATTTTGTTTTTATGGTTGCGGGGGATCAATCTGAGTGTATCCGCCGCTGTCGGTTTTGTGAGCCTGTTTGGTGTTGCGGTGATGAGCGGAGTGCTGGTGGTTTCTGAAATCAATCGCCGTTTGCGGGCGGGAGAGCAGCCATTGCATAAGGTAGTCGTCGAGGGATCGCTAGCCCAACTGCGGCCCGTTCTTTTGATGATCGTGGTTGCCATGATTGGCATGGTCCCTGCGGCAAGAGCGACTGGAATCGGATCGGATGTGCAGCGGCCCCTGGCAACTGTTGTTGTGGGTGGTTTGGCGTCCACGCTGTTACTTACGTTTCTGGCGCTGCCTTCGCTTTGTTATTTGATGAAGCGGAAGAGTGAAGGTGCGAAATTTGCCGATTAGCGCTTTAGCTTTTGGTGAGGGCGGGCGTCGGGGATGAAGCCGTCGCGGTTGGGCATCTTTACCTGCGGCAGGGTCTTATCGTTGAGCTCGTGAGTATCAGTGATGATGCCGTTCCAGTGGAGTAACAACGCAGTAAGTGAGTAGACTTCATCGGGCGTAAGACTGCGGGGTTTTTCATAGGGCATGGCGCGGTTGATGTAATCCCAGACCGTGGTGGCGTGGGGCCAAAAGGAGCCGACCGTCTTGATTGGCTTTGCCGTTGCAAGGGAACCGACTCCGCCGACCAGCGCAGCATATTGCTGCTCGCGGCCTTCGCCTTTTTCGTTGTGGCATTCGGCACATTTTTCTTTGTAGATGCCGAGGGCCTGGGCGGCAGTACCCTTACCGGTGGGGAGTCCTTTGCCGCCGGAGAAAACAGTGATGTCGGCGCGGCGAATTTCTTCGGGGGTGGCGGGTTTGCCGATGGTCTGGGCAAAGGTAGTGAGGAGGAATAGAAGCTCAAACATTGGTGACGCTCCCGTCGGCGGCGATGCGCCAGGATTTGACGCCGTTGTAGTGGTAGAAGCTGTCCGGCCCCCTGGTGGCGAGGATTTCGTCGCGGGTGGGCTGGAGATAGCCGGTCTCGTCGGTGCAGCGCGAGAGGATGTTTGTGGGTTGTCCGTCCCATTGCCAAGCCAGGCGAAAGCGGGTGACGGCTTTGGAAAGTACAGGCTCGTCGAGAGTGGCGAGTTGCCAGGACTTGCCGTTGTCGGCGGATACTTCGACCTTCGAGACTTTGCCGCTTCCAGACCAGGCGAGGCCGGAGATTTCGCAGGGGCCAGGGCCGGAAATTTTCTGAG
>JBKJSR010000700.1:0-4776 GCA_046594355.1 Bryobacter sp. | reverse complement strand
CGCGGAGAACGGCACCTGGTTCCAGAGAAACAGGGAAGTGACCCCACTTGCTCTTCTTCACTGGAACGCCGCCGGGGCGGCCGGAGCGCTCATCCGCAAGGCGTTTTGCGAGCGCGGCGATGCCGGTACCGTGCCTGACTGTGAGTTCGAGCGAACGCGAAATCTCGCTATTGTCTTGCCGCTGCCAGGATCGCTTGATTGCGCGTACCGAGGCGATAGAGGTGAACTGGATTTCGACGATCTGGATGTCGTGAGTCCCCCAATGTTCATTCTGGTAGGAACGCCATTTCAGGAATATACTCTTGTCGCCGATGGCGATCAGCCAGTTCGTCGGCTTGAAGGCCTTGCGGAGGTCGTTGGCAGCGAAGAGCCAGAGTAGAGTGAGGATGCAGACGACGTACCAGAGGACGCCATTTGTACTGCCGGCTGTTGCGAGCAACGGGATAGCCGGAGTGAGGAGGAGGAGCATGATCCCCGAGGAGAGCGGAAAGGCGCGGTAAACAGTGAGGTATTTGATTGGCACCTCGTCGGGGGTGAGGAAGCGCATAGGCTCTTAGTCTGAGCCGTAGTTTATCTCAAGCTTGCGGACATGGATCGAGGCGAAGGCGAGTACGACGGCGGCGGCGGCGAAGATACCGAGCACCGCGAGAGCTCCGGGTATGGGAGCGGCCGTAGTGACCAGGATCTTGAGGGGCTCGGGAATGTCGCTGTTGATGGGGGCGACGACGGGGCAGAGGGCCTGAAGGTAGTAGATGATGCTGAACTTTTTGATCATCGTAGGAAGAAACCAGTTGATGCCTTCCCAGAAGAGGATGACTGCGGCGGGGATGAGCGGATTGCGCATGATGATGCCGGCGGCAAGGAAGATGCTTCCGTAGCCGACGCAAGCGAGCGCAGTAACACCCAGGTAGCTGAAGTCGTGTCCCCAGCCGGGTCCGTTGAGGTAATCGGCGACTTCTTTGGCGGGGTGGGCGCTGAGCATGAGAAAGAGCTGCAGCGCCGTACTGGAACAGAAGATGACGATGGTGGCGAGCAGGCCGGCGAGGTATTTACCGACCATGAGGACTTCGCGGCGGACCGGGGAAAGCAGATAGTAATGGAGGCTCTGGTCGAGCATTTCGCCACGGAAGAGATTCATGAAGATGCCGACGCAACCGAAAAAGATTGCGAGGCGGAGAAAGAAGTATTGGAATACGCCTGCGTAGGCGATCAGATTTTCGCTGAGCTGGGCTTCGCTGCGGCGGCGTTTATCAGCGAGTACACCTTCGCGGAAGACAAGCTCCCAGGACGCAGCGGCATCAGTGTAACGGATGAATTCGCGATTGCGGCCGCGGCTAAAGCGTTGGTAAGGAATGTTGGCGTCGAGCAGAATGGCAGCGGCGTCCTTGGTAGGGATGCCTACCTTGATCACGGCGGAAGCTGCGGCGGAGTTGGGGGCGGAAATGGCGATGCGATCGAAGTCGGCGCGCTGGCTCTTGACGCGGATTGCGTTGATGCCGAAGAGCAGTGCGGGCAGGAAGGCGAGAGCGTAGACCCAGATGCCGCGCTTTGAGAAAAGTGTCTTCTTCCATTCGAGCGAGACGATGGCGAGGATTTGTTTTTGCCACAGGGGAAAGCCGGTCATTTGTTGCCTCCTTCGTCGCCGATCAGATACTCGTAGAGCGAGTTAACGTCATCGTCGGCGGGGGCGATGGTTTCGATATGGATGCCTTCGAGGACGAGGCGGTTAAGCAGTTTATGAAACTGGCTGGCGTCGGTGGTTTTGACGAGGATTCCCTGGAAGTCCGGGTGGATGCGAGCTTCGACGACGTGATCGAATTGAAAGATGCGGGAGGCCATCTCGGAGGGCTTGTCGCAGCGGATGACGATCTCGTGGGGGCGGTCTGAGATTTCTTCGCGGACGCCGCGGATGGCACCTTCGGCGACGACATAGCCGTTGGCGAGGAGGATGACCTGATCGGAGATCATGTCGACTTCGTGGAGGACGTGGCTCGAGACAACGACGTGGGCACCGCGCTCGGCCTGTTCGCGGAAGAGGGCGATGGTCTCTGAGCGGACGAGCGGGTCGAGGCCGTTGAGCGGTTCGTCGAGGATGAGGACCTGGGGCTCGTGAGCAATGGACTGGGCGAGGCGGATGCGCTGGCGCATGCCTTTGGAGTAAGCGGCAACTTTGCGTTTGGCGGCATCGACGAGGTTGACCTTCTCGATGGCACGCCAGGCGCGGGCCTCCGCTTCTTTATCGTCAAGACCCTGCAGGAGTAGCGAAGCATAGACGAACTGAAAGCCGGTGTAGCCACGCGGAAATGAGTCGAATTGCGTGCAATAACCGAGGATGCGAAAGAGTTGCTCGGGGTTGTCGGGGGCGATGCCACGGATGGAAATTGCCCCTCTCGTGGGGCGCACCAGACCAGTCATGAGATTCATGAGCGTGGTTTTGCCGCTGCCATTGGGGCCGACAAGACTGGTGATGCCCGGAGGGATGGTGAGGTTGACGCGGTTGACGCCGAGCACTTCACCGTAGAAGCGCGAGACGTTTTCGAATGTGATTTGGTCGGCGGAAGCCATTAGCGCACGATCTCCTTGGGACGGATCTTGCGTTCGAGCATGAGAAGACAGACCATGCAGACGGCGGCGAATCCGATCCAGGCTTCAAAGGGTTCGAGGCCGGTTGAAGCTTCGATGCCCAACTGGTCGGACCAGATCGTGTACATGATGCGCGAGATGTCGATGATGGAACCGTATTCGGTACGAAGGATCGAGTTAATGATGGAGGCGAGGCCCGCGCCGATGCCGAAGACGCCGAGGATGAGCGCGCCGGCGACGACCTTCCACTTGACCCAGGCGGAGAGGGCGACCGAGAGCAGCGAGAGGATGAGGATCCAGGCGAAGTGACCGAGGACGATGGCGCGGAGAATGAACCAGTGAGAGGTGGCCCAATCGCCACCGGCCTGCGAGACCTGGAGGAAGAAGAGCAGGACGCCGGGAATCCAGGTGATGATCGAGAGCAGAATGAGGAGCACGGAGATCTTGCCGACGACGTATTCCGTGCGCGAGAAGGGACGGGCGAAGTAAGTGGGCAAGGCGTTATTGGCAAGATCTGGAGCGATGAGGCTGGGGCCGATCAGAGCGGTGAGGATGTAGGCGAGGCCACCCTGAAAGTTCATGAAGACGCGAAAAAAACCAGCGTCGATTTTCAGAAAATCGGGGATGGGGACGCCCATACCCGCGAAGATGCTGAGGTTGTTGACGAGGTAAATGTAGGAGGCGCATCCGAGCGGGAAGAAGAAGCAGGCGACGAGGAAACCAGTGAGAAAACGGCTTTGGAAGAGGCGCTCGTAGGAGTAGCGGGGGAGCACGAGAAAGCGCGTGCGCGGTGGCGTAAGGGGTCCGGAGTAAGTTGTATAAGTGCGTTTGTAGACGGCCATTTATTGCGTCATCGCCTTCAGGAAAATGTCTTCCAGGGTGTCTTTACGATAATTGAGGCGGCGGAGTTCGAGATCCTTTTCACCGGCGACGCGGAAGAGCTCGCGGAAGCTGAATTCGGGGGGGAGCACCATCTTCCAGCGCCCTTTGCCGGCCGTGGCGCAAGTGGCACCGAGCGCTTCCATGGCGGCGGCAAAGCCTTCGTCGTCGCCGACGGTTTCGAGTTCGACAAAGCGCTTGTTGGCGCTGCGTTCCACTTCGAGATCGGCATAGTGAACGATGGCGCCGTCCTTCAGGATGATGACTTCTTCGCAGGTGTCTTCGACGTCGCGGAGTAAGTGAGAACAAAGGACGACGCGCATACCGGCGTTGTCGCGCATTTCGCGGATCATCTTGAGCATGCGGCGGCGGGCCGGTGGATCGAGTCCATTGGTAGGCTCGTCTAGAATGACAAGCTTAGGGCCATGGACGATCGCCTGGGCAAGCTTGGCGAGTTGTCTCATACCGAGGGAGTAAGTGCCGAGCTTGCGGTAGCGGGCTTCTCCGAGGCCGACATAGAAGAGACACTCGTGGGCGCGTTCGAGAGCGGTCTCGGGAGGGAGGCCGGAAAGTTCACCCATCATGCGGATAAAGGTGACGGCGTTCATGTCGGCAATGAAGGAATCGTTCTCGGGCATGTAGCCGATGAGGGAGCGGACGAGGCGAGTCTCCTTATGGACGTCGTGACCAAAGACTCGCGCCGTCCCGGAGGACGGTGTGTAGAAGCCAAGCAGTGTATTGATGAGTGTCGATTTCCCTGCCCCATTGGGACCCAGCAGACCAATCGTTCTGCCTTTGAGTTCGACGTCGAGCTTGTTGAGAATCAGGCGCGCACCGAGATGAACGGAAAGATTAGTGAGCTGGATGACTGTACTCATGGACGCGGTGTTATTGTACCTTTGGTTTGTGGAAGCGTGAGCTTGAGCCGAGGGCGCTGGATAAAATCTGGGGCAGAATGGGAGCACCTTTGCCTGCGGCGAGAAGGCTATCGAGGCCGAAGCCGAAGAAGCCGCTGGAGGAGGCGACGGTGATGCTGTCGGGGCCGGCGTAGGCGGTGATGAGAACCGGGCCGTTATTGGCGGTGAAGGTTTCGATTGCCTGCTTCTGAGCGTCGGATAATTTAAGCGAATCCTTCATCACGGCGGCGGCGCTCTCGAGGCTGTTGCCGACGTTAAAGTAGAACACGGCGGAAGCGTTGACTTGCGCATCTGCGGGGAGCAGTTCGCGAAAGCGCTGACTGCGGGGCAGGCTGAGCATGGCGTTGCGTGCCTGTAAGGCCTTGAGGATAGTGTCGCGGCTGGCGGCGGCGACCAT
>JBKJSR010000613.1:0-3620 GCA_046594355.1 Bryobacter sp. | reverse complement strand
CCTGCCTGCATTGGCTCCGGCAACGTATTTTCGATTAGTAAATCTTGCTCAAGATTTGGCTTTTGAGGCTCGCCCATTTCAACCGGCCGGGTCGCTTCGGGAATCGCCGGCATCGCTGTTAGCTCCAGATCCGGCGGTGCTTTCATCCCCTGTTTCTCTGCCTCCGGTTGAACTTCCGGCAGGACAGGGATCGCCGACCTATCGAGAGCCAATTTGAAACGCGAGAACCCCTCACGCTTCAAACTCAGCTCCGTATCAAAGCGCATCGGCTTAGTCAGTGGAGATTCTGTTAGGTGGGTTTCGGCAACCCCGTCCGCTTTCTCAACGGGCACATTCGCTTCTCCGGCATCCCTGCTGGACCGTCTGGCACTGGCAACATACGGCGCTTTAACATCAAAAGCAGGTAAGTTGGCAATCCCCTGATCTGCAACCTGCTGCGGCTTCCGCTCGATTTGTTTCGCATCTGCCGCTGGCTCTGGTACCTCAATGCTCTCCTCAAATGCAATAGCCCCGTCCAGCAAACTTTCTTCCGTCAAATCATCGCCACCATGAGTGATGACAGGCAAATTACTGGCGATGACTCCTCGATCATTCTGTGTATTGCCTTCAGATGATAAGTGCAGATCCGCAGTTCCACCCTTGACAGCAATGAGTCTCGCGGCCGGCAAGTCTTTCTGTTCTTCAGCCACGATAGTCATAGCGACTTGCAGCGAACTTGCACTCGCAAATTCCGCGCTGACCTCGGGCAATTCCATCTCCTGCTCACTCTTCAAAGTTGAGGCGTCATTTGTGAGTCCCACTAGCATTGGCACTTGCTGCCAGATGATTGCCGCCTGAGTTGTGATTGAGCCCAGAAACCCAGTCGTCGAACTCAACTCTGATTGCAAACTCAAGGCTTGCTTTGAGCTAGCGGCCTTCATCCCTTCCCCATTCGCCGAGTCCACCGCGTCGAAGCGAACTTCACCCGCAAGCGCCTCCTCCGGCTGGGGCATGATCTGTTGTTGAAAGACAGCCGTCCAGGCAGAAAGCAATGCATCCATCCCCACATCGCTCCCCGGCATTGCCGCTTCTTCAACGCTTCCAGACAAGCGCGCTGCGTCCATCTTCAACTCATAGCTGAACTGCGGCACTAGCGCCTCGGTGGCTGGCAGGGATTGCATCACGCATAAACCCTAAGCACGCGCAATGCCAAAACCAAACGAGGCTTTGGCACGAGGATTGCTTGCCTCTCAGCGGATCGTATATGGACCCTACAACCAGCATTCTTGCCAGCGGACTCAGAGCTCGCGCCGAGAGCCTCGACATTGTCGCCAATAATCTAGCCAATAGCGGCACGCCAGCCTTTAAATCCGAGCTGGAGCGATACACGCTTTACGGCTCGGAAGAAGCTGTCAATGCCAATGGCGGCCCTGATTTTACGGGCTTGTCGCCCGACCTCAAGCAGTCCTGGATCAACTTCACACAAGGCGTTCTCGAATCCACTTCGCGCCCCCTCGATCTTGCGCTGGACGGCAGTGCCTACTTCGTCACAGAATCGCCATCTGGCAATTTATTGACGCGCAATGGCAGTTTCCAAATTGGAACGGATGGCCAGCTTCGAACCAAAGAAGGATTCAAAGTGAAACTTACGCTTCCCGAAGGCAGGCCCTTGCCGCCAAACTTTCGCTTCGATCCAGCGAGGCAACTGGACATCGATCGTCAAGGTGTATTGCACCAGGACAACACTGCACTCGCGCGTGTCGAACTGATGGAGCCTGCCAACCGGGAGCAACTCCGCAAGGCCGGCGATTCCTACTTCGCAATTAGCGATGTTACAAGCCTGAAGCGCGCTGCGGGAGTCGAGGTCCATCAGGGCTGGCTCGAGAAGTCCAACGCGGACCCGGCAACAGGCGGCATTCAACTCGTCAAGATTTCGCGCCAATTTGAAATGCTGCAAAAGGCCCTGCAATTGCACGGTGAGATGGGTAAGCGATCCACGGAGGAAGTGGGTCGAGTTTAGGAAACGAATATGATTCGAGCACTTTATAGCGCCGCCTCCGGTATGTCCGCTCAGCAATTGAACGTGGACAATATCGCTCACAACCTTGCCAACGCCAACACCACTGGCTTCAAGATGCGCCGGGCGCAGTTTCAGGATTTGATGTATCAGACACTGGTGCAGCCTGGTGCTTCCGCAGGCGCGCAGACAACAGTCCCCACCGGTTTGCAGCTTGGCTTAGGCACCCGCACTGTCTCCAATGAAATCCTCTTTTCGCAAGGAGACTTTTCCATGACCAACAACCCCCTCGACCTTGTAATTCAGGGTAAGGGCTTCTTCCAGGTGCGTCGGCCCACGGGAGAAACCGCTTACACCAGAGCGGGCGGATTTCACTTGGATCGGGATGGCAATATTGTGACTAGCGACGGCGAGGCGATGGAGCCTCAAATCACCATTCCCGCCGAGGCGCAGGGCGTCACGATTGGCGGGGACGGCACAGTGAGCTATTCCTTGCCCGGTCAGACTGCTACCCAGGTTGCCGGCCAGATTCAGATCGCCAACTTCGCCAATCCCGCCGGCCTGAACAGCATCGGAAAAAATCTGTATATGCCTACCGATTCCTCCGGAGAAGCGCAAATCGGCACCCCAGGAGGCCAAGAGGGTATGGGAGCGCTGCTGCAAGGCTATGTCGAGCAGTCCAATGTCAGCGTCGTCAGTGAGTTCATCAATCTGATCGTTGCCCAGCGGGCCTATGAAGCCAACTCGAAGATCGTACGTGCCGCCGATGAAATGTACCAGCAAGCCAACAACGTGACCCGCTAATGCTCTATCTCTTGTTCTCGCTTACAATGCTTGCCTTGGACCCCTGCCTCGTGGTCGAAGGTCCGCAGATTCATGCTGGAGATCTGGCACCTCAGTTGCCCGTCTTCGCAACACTCGCGCCCGCTACCGTGCTCGCTAGCGCTCCTAACTTCGGAGTAAGACGCGATCTTTCCATTCAAACGCTTCGCTTATGGGCCAACACTCATGCGCTGAAGGAATCAGACCTCGATTCTGTCTGCATATTCCGGCGGGCAGCCGTGGCAGAAGACTTTGGATGGGAAACCGAGATCAGCCGGGCCCTCAAGGATTTATTTGGACTGCAGCTTCTCACCGAACAGATCCATATCCGGGAAAAGAAAATTTCCCCCGGCCCCAAAGGCCATCTCGCCCTCCAAAGAAGTGGATTGTCTTACATCGCCGCCAAGAAACAGTATCGGTGGCATGGAAAAATTGAAGGTTCATCCGGATATGCAGCCGCTCGCATTTGTTTCACGATACAACATAGCCAGTCGCGATTGGTTACAGCCCGCAACCTGCCGGCCGGGAAATTGGTCGAAGTAACTGACCTCGAGAGCATCTTGCTCCCTTGGCATCCGGAAGACTCTAAGATCAGCGAACCGTCCATCCAATTTGAGGGACGTATTCTCCGCCGCTCACTCACAAAGGGTGCGATTTTACTGTCAAGCCATCTGACGGAAGCGCCGCTGATACGCCCCGGGGACCCAATCGTGTTGATCAGCCAAGCTGGCAGTGCGAGCATCCGCACACCGGCGGTCGCCAGGGGAAAGGCCCGGCTGGGAGATCCATTATTGGTCGCAAC
>JBKJSR010000212.1:0-3600 GCA_046594355.1 Bryobacter sp. | reverse complement strand
ATCAACCCTTCCTGCTTCAGCAAATCCCCCATGCTGCTCGCCGCCGGCATCCGCATTCGTTCCTGTTCCGGCTTGTTTCCCTCCCGTCTCTCCAGGTACGCCTTCAGCTTCTTCGGTCCCCAACTCGGCCTCTCCCGCCTCAACTCCAACACCTTCTCCCTCACCGCTTCGCTCATTGCATGCGGCTTGTGGCGCGGCGCGTGGCTTCGCTCTCTCAGCCCTTCATATCCTTCTTTAACGTGCCGCGCCAGCACCTCGTAGCCCGTCTGCCGCGATATCCCAAATCGCCTGCACAACTCCGCGATGTTCTCTTCCTTCTTGGCCACCGCCATCACAAACTCAATCTTTTCCATTGTCCGGTTTCTCTCTTTCCAGGGCATTCACCCCTATCGGCTGCCGGACTCTAAATGTGTCAACCTTCCTCCCGGTTCGCGCCCCCAAGATACTGGGTGATGTACCAGAAAGTACAATCGTTAGCGGGATCGATTTGCATCGTGGAGTAGTCGCCCCACCGACTCAGCCCGACGGTCTGGCTGCCGAAACCGAGTTGGACAACAGCTTCTGTACGCTGGATGTTCTTGGGATCGTTGCGGAGGCGACCAGCGAGGCGGATACCGGGGTTGATGGCGGTCGACGAAGCGGAATAACCGATGAGGATGTTGCCGAGTTTGTCAAAGGCGGCGGAACTCATCCAGCGGGCGGTGGCGTCGGGCGCGAACGTGCTGTTTTGGTAAACAATGGGCGGGTTTGCACTGGGGTTGCGAATTTCCCACCAACGCAGTTGAGCCGTCGAGCCAGTGACGTTGTCCACCGCCTGCGTGAACAGCAAGGAGTCAAAGCCGCCGAAATTCCGGTAAACCAACCGATACATGTGCCGCTCGCCAAGAGTATCCAGCCGTTGTGCCGTACCCAGTTGCGGGACACAAGTGTCGCCATTGTCGTTTCAAGCTGCCAGCGTAGTAGCCAACATGGGAAAAGCGACGAACGAGAAGGCGGCACCTCCCAAGCCATCCGTAAATGTGGAATTAGCAGGAATGTTAAAAATTGGCACGAACTTTGTCAGTTGCATCGTGTACGGTGGTGCTGATTTGAATGCCCAATCCCACGAAATGTGAAAATTCGGAGTACCTGCGGGCGGCAGCGTATCGCCATCCAGATCGGAAGGCAAGAAGTTTGCACGGCTGGTGCTGTTGAAGCAAATCTGCTGCGCGGCATTGCCCGCGATCATCGCGGTGCGGTTATACGCGCAAGCCCGTCCGCCGCTGAAAGTAGCCCCATTGTTAAACATGTTATAGGTGAGGTAGTAGGCGTCTGGCCACACTCCCAGTTTGCCGTAATCCGGAAGTAACACTCCTAAGTTGTACTGATAGAGGTTGTAAGTTCCCATTGCATTGCTCGATGTGGAAACAGCAATACACTGGGCATTTTGAGAGTAATTACTATTAAACGCAAATTGCGAAAGTATCCATCGATCCGCCATTCGATCATATTGGACCAAGGCATCTCCGCTGTTAAAGCTCCGGCATAGACTGCCCGCCGGCAGGCCGACCCCTATCTGATTTCCCGGAATAAGCCCGGGAGCCGACAATAGAGCGTTTCCGTTCTTGTCGTACACCGCGAGGTGGGTATTCACCCACTGCACGATCTGCGTGTCGCTGACTCCGAGGGTTGTATCCGGAGGAGCGCCGGTGACGGCATAGCCTGGTGTTCCGAGGCCCAGCGCCTCAAAATTCACTCCGACCGGAGTGCCCAAAGGTTGATAGGTCGCCGTCTGTGTGTAGGGAGTGCTGGCTGGCACGGCTGCGGCAGTAGCTGTAATGGACTCACTCCGGTTGCCGGTTGCCTTTGGAATGTTATGGTTCCGGCTGACGCGGAACTCCCGCACGGGGAAGGCGGAGGTCTGCCCGTCACGGGCGATCCGCTCCAGGGATAGGAGAAACGCCCATCGCTGCGGGCGCGGTAACGATGGGGCCGGAGACCTGGGCCATTGCGGTGATCGTGCCAAAAAGGGGAAAGTATAAAAGCCTACGCATGTTGTGCTCCAGGGATTATGTCAGAACTTTCGGCGAAGGAAAGCGGCGGCTAAGCCACCGGCCAGGAGGGCGAAGGTGGAGGGTTCGGGGATCACCTGAGCCGCAGTGCCATCGAGCCGGAAGGCGAGATGACTCCCGGCGCCAACCCAGGTCGATCCAGTCAGATACATTGCCTGGGAGCCAATCCCGGGGCTTGTAGTGGCCCATAACATTTCCGTTGGAACGGAGTTGTTGAGAGGGCTATTCGACAGCCCTAGCCAATAGTTGCCGATGGCCAATTGAAAGGTGACAGGGATGTCAAAACGGTACTCGGCGTAGCCGAATCCGGTGGAGAGCCCCGTGGCCGTGGGGGACGCGGCAAAGGTAGTGTTTCCCTGGAGGACGGCACCGGGTTGGCTGCCAGCGTTGGCGTAAATGGCCCAGAAGACGTTGCCGAGATAATCGGCCGGCGATGACTGAACACTCCAAAAGCGGATGTTGCTGATATTCGACGCCGCGGCGATAGAGAAGTTCTCGGCGACCACGGACGCACTCATGATCACGCCGTAAATCTGATTCGGCAAGCCGTTATCGTAGATCGTGGCACCTTGTGCCGCGATTGACAGACAGAACGTGAGGACGACAAGCCCCGTGCGATTCACCACTTTTTTCATGATCCCTCCCGCGAACAATTATTTTTCAATCCCATCGATCCGCATTAAGCGTCGCGAAGCCCAGCCGATTGCATCTGCCGCCTTAGCGTGTAGCGAGGATGCCACGAACGGCTTTGCTTCGCAAGTCCTGTACTAGTACTTTTTACAAAGTAATAACGAATCATATACAATGGCGGCATGAAGCAGACCAAGTTGAACCTTGTGCCTTCTGATCGGGCAACTCTGGACGCGTTTCGGAGTAAAGGAGTGCATCGGGCGCGGGAGGTGAATCGGGCGCATATATTGTTGGCGTTGGATAGCGGCATCTCCGAACCGGTGATTTGCAGCGTGTTGGGCGTGGGCCGGACGGCTGTGTGGCGGTCGCGGAGCGCTTATGGCAAGGGCGGTTTGGAGTTCGCTCTGCACGACGAACCCCGTTCGGGCCAACCGCGGAAGTACCAAACAAGTCAGGAGGCCGAAGTGATGGCTTTGGCTTGTAGCCCGCCTCCTGGCGGGCGCAAACGCTGGACAATCAGCCTGCTGACTACTGCGTCCCGCGAATGCCCCGGACTGGCCGGCGTCAATCGGGAGACGGTCCGCAAGATATTAAAAAAAACGGCTGCAAACCCTGGCGTAAGGTGATGTGTTGCATCGGCCGGATCACGGTCGAGTATCGCGACAGGATGTACGCGTTGCTGGGTCTCTACGATCGGCCGTACATTGCCCAAGAGCCGGAAGTGGGGGGCGACGAGAAGAGCAGGCAGTTGCGCCCGTGCAACCATCGCCGGGCAGCCGGGCCGGCGTGCCCGTGAGGGCTACAGATACCAGCGGGACGGGAGGGGAAATATCTTTGTGACCGTCGAACCCAAGGGCCATCGCCGCTGCGTCGAAGTCACAACTCGCCGCGCCGCAAGCGGGCGCGACGCTACGCTCGG
>JBKJSR010000309.1:0-3512 GCA_046594355.1 Bryobacter sp. | reverse complement strand
TGGATCGGCAAACACTCGCGATGCGATAAACAGCACACGCACGCCCCGATCAAACCCTACTGCCCCAATGCAAAAGTCATAACGTTCGATCCCACTGCAAGAGTAATAAATTGCTTTTCTCCCACCGTGTAAGTCATCGGCGAAGTCTTGATCGTGGCATTCAGCGGAATCTTCCACAAGGTCTTGCCGTCGCGCTCGTCAGCCGCAATCAAATAGCCGCTCGGATCGCCATAAAAGAGCAGCCCACCAGCAGTGCCCAAAATGCCCGCCACTCTCTTGCCGTCGACCGGTCCAACTTGTGGCACCTCCCAGGCAATCTTCCCCGTCTCGATATCCAGAGCGCGCAGGTATTTCTTGCCCGGATCTTCCGGAAGCCGCGCGGTTTTCCAGCTTCCAGGCAGCAAATTCACCACGCACTTCTCGATGGCAATGACGTAATAGAGGCGCGTCACCGGGCTGTACGAAGTGCCGTTCCAGTTCGTGGCATGGTCGGGACAACTCAGCTCGCCCGGTGGCAATTGCACTGGCCGGCCATCACTACCGATGCCGCTCGCCCACGTCAAACGATGCATGAACGATTTGGCGAGCAGAAGCTTGCCGTTCGTGCGGTCGAAGACATAGAAGAATCCATTGCGGTCCGCATGGAGCAGTAACTTCCGCATCTGCCCTTGATACTGCGTATCAATCAGCACATTGGGTTCGGTGGCATCCCAATCGTGAGTATCATGCGGCGTGAATTGGTAATACCACTTCATCTTGCCGCTTGCAGGATCGAGCGCAAGCACGCTATCGGTGAACAGATTGTCCCCGCCGCGATCCCGATCGTCCGAGTTCGGCCACGGATTGCCGGTCGCCCAAAACAAGGTGTCGGTAGAGGCATCGTAAGAACCGGTCAGCCACGTCGAGCCACCGCCGAGTTTGTACCCATTGCCCTGCCAGGTTTCGATCCCAGGCTCACCCGCCGCAGGAACCGTCCATTGACGCCACACCCGTTCTCCGGTGGTCGCTTTGTAAGCGGCCACGAATCCACGGATCCCCCAATCTCCTCCGGCCACGCCCGCAACCACCATGTCCTTCACGATGAGTGGCGCGATCGTGCCGCCGTATTTCTGCGCTTCGTCCCACATCACGGTCTCCCAAACCAGACGCCCCGTAATGCGGTTGACGGCGATCAGATGCGCGTTATCGGTGACCATGAAGACCTTGTCGCCAAGGATCGCCACACCCCGGTTGGTACCGAGCGACGGATCGGAAACCAGGCCCGGCGTACGGGGCCGCGAGTAGTGCCAGATCTGCTGCCCCGTGGCCGCATCCAGTGCAAATATCTGGTTCGGACCAGTTACGTACATGATGCCGTCGGCAACCAGCGGAACGGTTTCGAGGCCGAAGTAGCGCATGTTTTCGCGGAAGTAAGGAGTGTCCGGCAGGAACTGTGTCCAGAGGGGAATCGAAAACGCCCACTGCAGCGTGAGCTTGTCTACGTTTGAGGCGTTGACCTGAGCGAGCGGGCTGTAGCGGTTGCCGCTCAAGTTACCGTTGTAGGTCAGCCAGTCCCCCGGCTTCGGGTTCAGAATTCGCGCAAAGTCGATGCCGCCAGGCGTCTCTGCGCGAGCATTCTCCGCAAGAACTCCGGGCTTCACTCCAGTGAGCCCGCTTAAAAATGCGAGCAGATTCTGCAGCTCAGCAGGCGAAGCTTTCACCACAGGCATCAGCGACGACTTCTCCTCGGTAACGCGCTTCACCTGATTGAGTGAGAGCGGATGCAAGCCGCCCTTCAAATCCTGGACAGCAATCTCAAACGCGGTCCGGTTGCGCGCGAATCCCCGCAAAGTGCTGCCATTCTGAAGCGCGAGCGACACGAGCGCATATCCCGGCACGATACGCGAACTCGGGGTAAGCACTGCATCTCGCAGTTGATCGACAGTCAGTTCTCCAGCCACATTCGACAGATCCGGGCCCACTGGCGCGCCACGTCCGGAGACCATGTGGCACGTCGAGCATTGCCCCTTGCCAAAAAAGAAATCGCTCCCGGCCGTGTGATCGCCGGGAACTTTGGCTTCTGCGGCCGAAGCATTCAGCGAGACCACAAGCGCCACCAGCCCATCGAGTGTGGGGGCGGGTAAATCAAAACCGGGCATGCCGGCCGCAGGGATTCCACGGACGATCACGTTGCGTAAACTCTGCGTGGATCGACGTCGCAGCCTGAGGTTACCCTCCAGCCCCGGACCCTGTTGCGACCCGCGCGCATCCGCCCCATGGCAGCCCGAACACAGCTTGGCATAAGTTTGCGGGATATCGTCGGCGGGACCTTGGCCAGATAACAACGCCGCCGCGAAGGCGAAGAAAAAGAGGGTACGATGCACAGCCTTCATCTTGCGATTACAGCATAGCGGCCTCAATTGGTAGCTTCCTCAATCCACCGCCGCATCGTGGCCCTTGACGACATCCCCGGCTGCTGCAACACCGCCTTTCCACCCTGAAACACCATAAAGTTTGGAATCGACTGCACCTTGTACCTCGCCCCCAACGACGGATTCGCTTCCGTATCCACCTTCAACACAATCGCCTTCCCTGCCATCTCCCGCGCCAATTCCTTCACCTCCGGCGCAGCCATGCGGCAGGGTCCGCACCACTCCGCCCAAAAGTCCACGAACACAGGCACCTTCGCCGCTCCCACAATTTCGTCAAACGCCTCCTCATTCACATCTAGCGGGTGCCCCAACGGCGGCAACTCCACTTTGCATTTCCCACACCGTCCCGTACTCGACAAATGCCGGGCAGGTATGCGGTTTTGCGTCCCACAAGCCGGGCACGAATGAAGTCGCGTGTAAGCCATAACCACCTCCAGCCAACACAATATCGCGATAGACTCCGCACGCAGTGCGCCGACACCTCTTTTCCACACCAATTTTTCTCATAGCCGCCAACTGGCCGATGGCACCGACCTCGAGTTCCCTGTCGCGGCCGATGCCACCGGCAAGCGCATCCAGGGAGTGCCCCTGCGAACTGAAACAACGAAGTCCGCCCGCCTCGATGTAGCAACCGAAGAACAATCCCGCACGAACGGTTGAAAAACTCCCGCCTTCCGGGGCAGCCCCGTCGCCCTCAACCATATGCTGATCGACGCCGATATCGTTGCGGTGTCTCCGGCCAGCATATGGCGGATGCTGGGCCAAGCCGGCGGGATGCATAAAGCGGCTCCGCCGTCCAGGAACACTGGCACATAGACATCGCGCACATCTACATCCACGGCACTTTTTATTACCTTTGCGCGGTACTCGATGGAGCCAGCCATTTTTTGATCGCCTGGGATTTGCGGGAAAGTAGGACCGAGCGCGAGGTCGAAGTGTTGCTGGAGAGGGCGAAGGAGCGGTTCCCCGACGCACGTTCTCACGTCGCCCTGCTATCCCCAGTCGAACGGAAAGATGGAGCGATGGAATCAATCGATCCAGAGTGGGCCGACGCCAATCGGCTTGTTGAACAGGATGTCGCGGTGTATAACGAGCAACGGT
>JBKJSR010000204.1:0-2793 GCA_046594355.1 Bryobacter sp. | reverse complement strand
GCTTTTTCATCGGGAAGAGAAGGCCAAAGAGCGGTTTTCAAATATCAATCGCGAGAATATGGATGCCTGGAAGAGTTCGATTGTCGCCTATGGCTGGTACTATCCGGTGGTTGAGTTTCAGGGGATGATCGCGCTCGGGGCGGTGCTGGCTGTTGGCGGATTTGCGGCGAGAGATGGAAATCTGACGGTTGGAATTCTGGTTGCGTTTTTTCAGTATGCGATAAGATTCTTTGGGCCGATCCAGGATTTGAGCGAAAAATATAACACGCTGCAGACTTCGATGGCGGCAAGCGAACGCGTTTTCGGAATGCTGGACGAACCTGTTCACGTGAGCGCTCCGGCGCAGCCCGTCGCGACTGGCGGCGAGGCGAGTCTTGAGTTCGAAAACGTATCTTTCGCTTATAAGAAGGAAGACTGGGTGCTGCGGGACCTGAGCTTCCGCGTGGCACCCGGTGAAACCGTGGCCATTGTGGGCCATACAGGGGCGGGGAAGACCACAATCACTAATCTGCTGCTGCGTTTTTACGACGTGCAACAGGGCAAGGTGAGGGTGGGTGGATCGGATGTTCGTGATTTAGCTCCAAGGGAGTTGCGCTCGCATTTTGGAGTGGTGCTGCAGGATCCTTTTTTGTTTGCCGGTACCTTACGGGATAACATCCGGCTAGGGGATGATTCGATCGGCGACGCCCGCATTGAAGACGCCTGCCGCCGGGTGAATTTTTGGGACTTTGTCCAGTCGCGCCCCGAGGGACTCAATCTCGAAGTACACGAACGCGGAGCAGGTTTGTCGACAGGACAAAAGCAGTTAGTCAGTTTTGCGCGGGCCTTGGTGCGCGAGCCTGGATTTCTGATACTCGATGAGGCGACTTCGAGTGTGGACACCGGGACAGAGCAACTGATCCAGAAAGCTCTCGATGTTATGTTAACGGGCAGGACGGCGATCGTGATTGCCCACCGCTTGAGCACGATCCAGAAAGCGGACCGGATTCTCGTGATGCACCACGGACAATTGCGCGAGAGCGGTACGCATCAGGAATTGTTGCGGGAGCGCGGAATTTACTGGCGTCTGTATCAGTTGCAGTACAAGGACCAGGAGAATGCGGGTCAGAGTGTTTTGGAATCGCCGGCTCGATAAAGTAGAAACCGCAGTTGGGAGATGCGATCTCCCGGAAGACGTTGATTCCAATTGGGAATTTGATTGCTCTGCGGCTACCCAACGGGTGAGTGGCTTCAAAGCGCCAGGAGCCTTTATCTCAGGCCTCTGGACGTGTTTGGCCATTGCAACTGCCGGAAGTAGGATCAAGGGGCAGCCAAAGTTTTTTCTGGTTTCTACTACCTGAAAATGATGAGGCTTAGTATCGAAGGCGGGAAAAACTCCGATTACAGAAGTGCGACGGTGAATTTCCTCTAGCCGTTGTTCCAAATACGATGCAGCTAGGGTGCCGTGCGACAACTTTGTCGATCCCGAAGGAGCCTCTTTGCCTGTCTATCACCCCCGTACCCGTTTAGTGAATTTTCGTCTCAGCGAAGATGAATTTCTAATGCTGAAGGACACCTGCGCCCGCTCCGGGGCGCGCAGTGTGTCCGATTATGCGCGATCCGCCGTGCTTTCCGGAAATGCGCCGACTTCTGCGCCGTCGTCTGCGGCGATTGCTTTCCCAGTCGCGGCACTGAGCTGCTCCGGCCATTGGGATCGTCTGGAAGGCAAGGTGAATCAGCTCGAAGCCAAGATGAGCTTTCTGGTGGAGAAGGAGTCGATTGCCAACCATGGCTAAGTCCAGCAAAGGGGCTTTGATTCCCCGGGCCAGGCGTCTGGAGCAGCCACGGGCACTGGAACTCAAAATGGAGCCGGTGCGGATTCCCCCCCTGGCCGCCGATCGAGCGCAAGCGCCTGTGGAATCAGGCGTGCCTCTCGGACATTATTTCTGGTTGTTCCGCCGGAATGCCTGGCGGATCTCCGCTTTTGTTGTGGCGGCAACCATTGCGACACTGGCGGTTTCTACGCAGATGACTCCGGTCTATGAGGCGACAGTAACAATAGATGTCGATCGTCAAACACCGACTGGCGTGATTGGGCAGGAGTCGAACCGTGCCGTAACAAACGACTCGGATCAATTTCTGGCTACCCAGGTAAAGATGCTGCAGTCGGACTCGGTGTTGCGGCCCGTGGTGGATCGCTTCCGTCTGCCGCTGAAGAAACCCTCCCGGTTTCGAATGGTGAAACCTTATACGGAGCAACAGCGCAACGACGCGCCGATGGTGCTGGAAGGCTTGAAGGTTTCAAGACCGCCTAATACTTATTTGATGCTTGTCAGTTACCGGTCTACCAATCCGAGGCTGGCTTCCGAGACTGTGAACGCGATCGCCCACTCCTATCTGGACCACACTTACAACATTCGCTATCAATCTTCCGTGGGCCTGTCGCGATTTATGGAGAAGCAACTGGATGAACTGCGGATCAAGATGGAGCAATCCTCCTCGGCCCTGGCGCAATTCGAGCGCGAACTGAACGTAATCAATCCCGAAGACAAGACCAATATCATCTCTTCGCGGCTGCTGCAAATCAATCACGAATATACTTCCGCCCAAGCCGACCGCGTAAAGAAAGAAGCAGCCTGGAGAAGTGTGGAGAGCGGCTCAACGGCTGCCGCGCAGGTATCCTCTCAAGGCGAGACGATGAGAAAGCTCGATGAAAGGTTGAGCGAAGTGCGACAGAAACTTTCGGAGGTACAGGCTCATTATGGTTCGAATCATCCGGAGCACCGCCGGTCACAGGCTCAAGTAACAGAACTC
>JBKJSR010000211.1:0-7890 GCA_046594355.1 Bryobacter sp. | reverse complement strand
AAGTCTGAGAGCAAGTCTGAGAGCAAGAGCGAGTCGAAGACTGAATCCAAGCCAGCGGTGACGAAGAGCAGCGAGAGCTCTTCGAGCAGCAAGAAAGACAGTTAGTGCTTCGACCGCCAAGATCGGCTCACTAACGGTCGCGGCCCGGTATGGCGGAGGCAGCGTAAGGGGCTGCCGGCATATGAACGCATTTAAGCGGTCGTGGTACCTAGAAGAGAACGGAAACGCCAAACAGGGCTACGAAGTTATGAAACCAGCCATCGATTTTGGCGCCAGGAGCAGCCGCAATCACCTTGTTGGGCACAGGCGAGAGGTAGTCCCGGAACTCGGCGCGGAAGGCCAGCCGTTTCGAAGGCATGAATTTGATGCCGCCACCAAGGGAAACAACAGGCACCCACTCGGAAGTCTTGGTCAGATAGGCGAAGTTGTTGAGCGGTTGAACGGCGAGTTCCCTGCCAGTGCCTTCATAACCTCTGAAGCCAGCTCCGGCGGCAAGAAAGGGCCGGATCTTCGCCCCCCTAGGAGCAGCATGGATCAGGAAGTCGTAGTGGATCGTGCTCGAACGGGATCCGAAGTTGTAGCTTCTTCCGCCCTGCTCCAGCTTGAGATCGTTTTTCTGGTACATGTAGCGGATTTCGCCGCCAATGTATGGGTGCATGTCGTTACCGAGCCAGGCACTTGCACCCCATCCGCTTTTGAAGCCGGCCGTGGCTTTCAGGCTGCCCACGGAGACATCTTTCGAGGTGTAGAAGGTGCCAGCCGCACCAGCACCGAACTCCCAGCGTTGGGCGGTTGCCGGAACGATTGCCAATAGACCCATGGCAAGGACCATGCCCACGCGGGCGGTCAGACGCAATTCAAGCATTGCTTAACTCCTTTGTGAGTGTAAATATTCTACTCGATCACGCGTACTTCGATCGTGGTGATCGACCCGCCCTGATTGATTTTCAGGGGGATGCTGAATCCAGTCGGAACCCAGCGGAGGACTTGTGCGTTGATCTGATAAACGCCGACTTCACCAGGCGTAAGGCCCGAGTAGGTAACGGGAATTTCTACGCCACCAAGCGAGACAATGGGTTCAACGAGCGCCTTAGCCAGAGGATCTGCGGGAGAACTCAGGCCGGCATCTACCGGGGGATTTGTCTTGCCAAGGCCAGTGAGATAGATGACGATCGTATCGTTGCGTTTGACGGGGTTCGAGTTGGTTACGAGGAGACCATTGCGTCCGTTGACGATGGTCGCGACAGGGCCATCGATACCTTCAATGAGAGTGCGGAAGATGCTTGGCGCGGTGGGGGAGACGGAGAGATTGAAGTTGTCACTCACCCCACCCGGGGTGCGGAGGATCAAGGTCGTGTTGCCGACGACTTCAAAGGGAATCTGGGCATTGATCTCTTTCCCACTCACAAAGATCAGTGGGATGGGGAGACCATTGACTGTAATGCAGCTCTCGCCCAGAGCAGTTGGAAGCGGGCGTTCCCGCGAGGCCTGATTGATCGGACTCAAATCATTGCCTTCGATCTTTACCAGGCTGCCGGGCGCGATCGCAGTCGTACCATCGGCGAGGTTCGTCACTTTGGTGATTTTGGGTATCGCGACAGCGGCATCGTAAGTCCAGGGAAGGACGGTAAAACCGGAGACGGTGAGCATCACGATGGCGTTGCGCGAGAAGAGCGGCGCAACCGTACGGATGAATGGCTGATTGGTAAGGTTTGAGAACAGCGGCGATTCCACCGTGCGGGTACCAATCTGCGCCGTTCCCGTTGGGAACGAAATGCGCTGAATTGTACCTGGACCCTCGACGCTACCGGATGTGGTGCGGAAGCCGGTGTTGTCTACGAAGGCGAAGCCATAATTCGGTTGTGTGTCGGGAGCAAGGCGGCGGATGGGAACGAGCGAGCCGTTGAGCACGAAATTGCCGACAACGAACTGATCGAAGCTGGAAGCGGCATAGGCGCCACCAAGAGCCGGATTGTCTTTTCGCGTCGCGACGAACGAGTTCGAGTTGCCATCATACAAGAACGTCGTGCCGTCTTTCGAGGCACCGAGGATCTTGGCACCGTTGGGCGAAGCAACCAGGACCGTATCGATATTAATGTTGTTCTCGAAAACATCGAGCGTAGGCAGTTCCGTTGCGCGGCGCGAAATGAAGTCCACGCGTGAGATTTTGTGCTGCGGACCGGCAACGCGGCTGGCAACGAGAGTGGCGCCGGCGGCGCTGGCGATGCTGCGCGGATAGTGGCCTGCGGGCATCTGGATCGACGGTTGTTGCTGCAAGTTATCGAGAGAGTAAACGTAGATGACCTGCGAATTATCGCTACCGATCAGGAGATTGCGGCGATCAAAGCTGAAGGCGAGTTGGGTGGGAGTGTTGCCCGTGCGCAGGGTTGCAATCTGCTGATAGGAGCTGCCATCAAAAACCAGCACGCTATTGTTGTCCTTGCGAACGACAAAGAATCGGTCGCGAGCCGGGTCGGGGAGGATATCCACGAGAGTACCTGGAACATTGACACTGGTTCCGCGCTGATCAGGTTCCTTCGAATTGATCAAGAGGCGCATGCTCGAGGCATCCAGGATCGAACCATCGGAAACAATGTCGATCGTCTTTGAGACCGTACCTCGGGTATTGCTAAAAGTAAGAGGGTCTACGGTGATGGTGACTACAGCGGGAGTGACGCCGCCAAGAGGCTCGACGCTTACACCGGCGGGGATATTCTTGAATGAAAAGTCAGTATTCTGCCCGCTCGAATCGGATATGACAAACTGCTGCACAGCGAGGCGGCGGTCGCAGAAATTACCACGGAAGACAAGATCGGGGACGCTCGGCACAACCTTGCGCTGACGGTAAAGATCACCGACGGGCAGGATCATCACGCCGCTCTCGCTGCTGGCGTACATGGTGTTGCCATCGGAACTGAGAATTGCCTTTCCCGAAAGATTTTCCGGGAGTCTGACACGCTCACGAACGGTAAGATTGTCGGCATCGAGAATTTGAAGGATTTTTGCCTGATCGATCGCTGCGGGAGTGGCGGGTGGAGTGGCGGGTGGAGTGGTCGGAGATGTGGCAGCCCCAAGCTCATTCATTTGCGCGTAGATCAATCCGCGGGCCGAATCAAATACATGTCCGCCAACGTTAAGGACCCCACTCGCCTTCGGGAACTGGGATACGTTGACAAAATTCTCATTGAGGAGCTCCCCGCCGACGAGGATATTCGTTCCGCTCGCATTCAGGCTGAGCGTGCGGGGGGCGAGGGAAGGCTGTGAAACGCGTCCAGCCGTAAGCAGGAGCTGTCCAACGTCATAACGGTAAACCAATACTTCGGAATCACCTGCAGCGGCTTGCAGAACTCCAAAGATGCGAGTGTAGTCGCGTGTCGACTGGCTTGAGCTCGCAACTACGTTTTGGGGGAAGTTATTGAAGGGCACGGGGAGCGTTTTCAGGGCGAGTTCGGAAATAGCCAACAGCGTCCGGGTGGTGCCGGTAATGGGATCGAACAGAAGAAATGCGTTCGAAGTGGCGACCAGCGCCAGGCCATCGGAGCCAAATGCAACACTTAAGGGGGTTGCGGTCAGAGAGAAGGTTTGCCGCTGATTGGACTCGAGGTTGATCAGCGTCAGTGCGTTACGCGGCTGATTTGGGGTAGCGAAGTTGCCGTAATGGGCAATTAACAGCCAACGCCTGTCCGGGGATAATGCGAGCGAACCAGGTTGGGGTGCCACGTTGAAAGAAGTCTGGATCGAACCTGTCTCAAGCGACATCACTTCGATGCGGTTTGCCGTGAAATTCGCGACGTAAAGTACGCCCCGGCCTTCGTCGATCACAAGATCCGCAGCTTGGCCGCCGATTATGATTGGCCTTCCGAATGTAGCTGCGGATGCGTTGCCCGCAAAGAGTCCGGCGAGGACGCAGCAGCTTAGTAGCGCTCCGGTCCATCTAAAAATCTTGTTTGCCAATCTCATGCCCAATATGCCTTTCATCACTCAACCCTCCCTAGCCAACAAGTGAAACTCATCAAACGAACCGGCAAGGAGCTTGTCATTCCCTCGACGACAAACCCCTCGCCCGTCCTAACTATTCGTCAACATTCTTCTTGCGACGCAACACAATCAGACCGATCAGGCTGATTGCGAGCACTACGCAAATGATTCGAAACATCGATGCATCCATTTCGAGCTCTCCTTTCCAGTTACGATTCTTATTTCCGCGACCTGTAGTCGTCTTCACTTAATACTTCGGCTGTTAGCCTGTAAAACTACAGGCCTACATGTTGTTCATCATCGGCACCAATTCGCGAACGATGCGAACTCCGATGGGGCCAACGGTCACAATAAAGAGTGTTGGAAGAATGCAAAAAAAGATCGGAAAAATGAGTTTGACGCCCAGTTTTGCGGCTTTCTCTTCGGCGATCTGGCGGGCCTGCACCCGCATGAAGTCGGCATGCGCGCGCAAGCTCTGCGCGATGCCGGTACCGAAACGGTCGGCCTGGATGAGCACGGCGACGAGTTTTTTCAAGTCGTCGACAGTGCTTCGCTCGGCAAGGTTGCGCAAGGCTTCCACGCGGCGCTTGCCGGCCTTCAGTTCGAGGTTTACCAACATGAATTCTTCACAGATTTCAGGATGCGCATGTTCGAGTTCCTTGGACACCTGGAGAATCGCCTGATCGAGGCCAAGCCCGCTCTCGACGCAAACGACCAGAAGATCGAGACTATTGGCGAGACCACGTTGGATCTGCTTCTGCCGCCGTTTGCCCATCATGCTCACGTACTGGTTAGGCCCGAAGAATCCCGCGGCAACGCTGACCAGGACAGCGAGAAATTTGTTGCTGGCATCGGCGGCTGAACCGGCGACCAAAAGACTCATGGCTACTGGAACAACGACGCCAAACAAAACCTTGGATCCGTAAAAAATCTTGAGGGCATTCGGACCGCGCATGCCGGAGCGGATCAAACGCCGCTGCATGATCGAAACATCTTTGGGCGAGGCGGGCAGGACGTTTCCCAGCCGCTGCACAAGTTCGTGAAAAACCAGGCTCGGATGTTTAGGGGCGACTTCGGAAATCTCCATCGAAACACCGGTAACGCGCTCAATGGCTTCTTTCGGCTGCACCCACATGCGCATTCCAACAGTTGAGATCGCAATGGTGACCAGGATAAAAATGGCAAAAGCGGCAAGAATCATCATCATGGCAGTACTTTTCTAAACCTCGATTTTCACAATCTGTTGAATGATCCAGTAACCTAACAACTGCAGTCCAATTCCTGCGGCGATCATGTAGTTACCCAGCTCATCGTTGAAGAAAAACAGGATGTAGTCCCGATTGGAGAAGTACATCAGCACCGAAACTACGATGGGGATACTGCTCAATGCAGTGCCAGTCATTTTGCCGTGCGCCGAAATGGAGCGGATCTTGCCGCGAAGCTTGAAGCGCTCGCGGATGATGCCGGCGAGTTTGTCCAGAATTTCAGCGAGGTTGCCACCCGTCCGCTTCTGCAGGAGCACAGCGGAAACAAAGAATTGCACGTCGAGCAGAGGAACTCGTTTGGCCAATTTTTCCAGTGCCACGTCGAGCGGCAATCCGAGGTTATGTTCTTCAAAGGCGCGCTTGAATTCACTGGCCAAAGGCTCTTGAAACTCGCGATGGATCATTTCGAGAGAAACCGAAAAGGCGTGCCCGGCGCGCATCGAGCGGGACACGAATTCGAGTGAATCGGGAAAGAGTTCCTCAAACCGGTGGAGACGGGAAGCCCGCGTGCGGGTGACATGGAGGATCGGGAGCAGCCCGCAAATTCCCGCTGGAATGAGGCCCAGAACCCTGTACTTGGGAGGCAGGTAAAAATGCACACAGAGGTAGCCAATGAGAAAGCAACCGAGGCAGGCATGGACAAGCCGGGCGACCCGCCATTTCAGGCCGGCCTGCTCGAGCATGGTCTGCAGTTTCGACTGGAGGTCATATCTTTTGAGAAAACGCAGGGCGAACTTGCCCGTGTGCAAGTCTTCGGAGCGAATGAGCGCCGGCCCACGATCCTTGTTCTTGAGCTTCACCGTGGGTTCTTTGCCGGCAAGGCGGGATTTAATTTTGTCGACATCCTTCGACTTGAGAATGTTGGAGATGAGGTACCAGACCACCATTGAGCCAACCCACACGGCGATCGCGATCATGATGAAAAAGCTCATACTAACCTACTTTCCTTGCCTCTAATTCCTGTCAATTGAACGCTGTCCAATGAGCGTTGTGTAGCGGGCTATGCCTAGACTTCTTCCACTTCGTCGAACAGATCCGGGCGCAAGCGGATGCCTGCGGCGAGCAGCTTTTCGTAGAACTTGGGGCGGATACCGGTTGCGGCGAAACGGCCGAGTACCTTGCCTTCGGGGGACAGCCCGCGTTTTTCAAACACGAAGATGTCCTGAATCGTAATGATTTCGCCTTCCATGCCCGTGACCTCGGTGATCGAGGTGACCCGGCGCGAACCGTCGCTGAGGCGAGCCGCCTGAACGAAGAGGTTCACGGCACTTGCAATCTGCTGCCGGACCGATTCGAGCTTCATGTTGGAATTAGCAAGACTGACCATAACCTCGAGACGGCTCACGGCATCGCGCGGGGTATTGGCGTGGACAGTGGTCAGGCTGCCATCGTGGCCCGTGTTCATTGCCTGCAACATGTCGAGCGCCTCTTCGCCACGGACCTCACCGACGACGATGCGGTCGGGGCGCATACGCAAACTGTTGACAAGCAACTCACGCTGGCGGATGGCACCATGCCCTTCGAGATTGGCCGGACGGGTTTCGAGACGGGCCACGTGCGGCTGCTTGAGCTGCAATTCGGCCGCGTCTTCAATGGTCACGATACGTTCTTTCGGGCTGATAAAAAAGCTTAAAGCGTTCAGCAGCGTGGTCTTGCCGGCACCGGTACCGCCGGCGATGATGATGTTCAGCTTTGCCTTGACGGCGGCTTCGAGCAGTTCCATCATGCCCTTGGTCATGGCCTTGCGATCTACCAGGTCGGGCGGCATGAGCTTGTCGGTTGAGAAGCGGCGAATCGAGAGTAAAGGGCCGTCGACAGCGAGTGGGGGAATGATTGCGTTTACGCGGCTACCGTCGAGCAACCGGGCGTCGACCATCGGGTTCGATTCATCGATACGGCGGCCAACCTGACTGACGATTTTGTCGATGATGCGAAGCAGGTGCTGATCGTCGCGGAAGGTAACGTTGGTCAGCTCAAGCAGGCCATTGCGTTCTACGTAGACCTGTTTGTGAGTGTTGACCAGGATGTCGGAAATGGTAGGGTCCTGAAGCATCGCCTCCAGAGGACCGAGGCCAAAAACTTCGTCCAGAACTTCATCGCAAATCTGCTGTTTCTCGAGTGCGCTCAACAGCGTGGGCTCGGCGTCGATCAAGGCAATGAGGGCCTGACGGACTTCGCCGCGAACCCGCTGGTTGTCGATGGTGGCAAGGGCCTCGAGATTGATCTTGTCGAGGAGCTTGCGGTGAAGGGTGAATTTCAGTTCCTGGTACTCGGGCTTGAGCTGCAACTTGGGTTTTCCGGCATTTTTCAAAAGCCGCTGCTCCCAGCTCAGTTGTGTTTTCGTTCCGCTATCTAAGGGGGTACTCATTGTTCAGAATCCTTTGGGTCCATTTGCTCTATTCACCTGGTTCAGGTTTGGGACAAAGCGGGTCGAGCCGCCTCAAGCATGTTTGCCGACTTCTTCTTTTCAGCAACACCGCTGCCGGAAATTTTCCGGGCAAGGCCCTCCACGGCCTTTCCGAGCTCACAGTCCGCGCCCAGCGGCTGGCCGAGAGTAACGACTCTGTGCAGTGAAAAGTAGTCATTTGGAAACATTGCGTCAACGGGGGAATTAAAAATTTTTTCGAGGTCTGTCAAGCCAATGCCG
>JBKJSR010000119.1:0-10571 GCA_046594355.1 Bryobacter sp. | reverse complement strand
AGCAAGTCGGCGCCCGAACCGACGAAGCGGAAATCGTTACCCAGGTCGAGCCGGACATTGATACTGGGTGAAAAAGGTCCGGTCGGCTTACCGCTGGCGGCGACGATTCGCTCGCCGCCGGTGGTCGGCCGCGCATGGGGCTTGCCGCCGCGGATGACGACCACATCGTCGTCGAGCTTGGGCGCCGGTGTTTCCGGCAAGCTCAACAAGGCGCGGTCGATCGTGAAGTTACCGGTAATGCGTGGAGCGCCGTCGGCGCCGGCAACTTGTGCGCGGCCCGACACCGTCACGTGCGCCGATGGGTCGGACAGCACCTGCAGGCGATCGGCGCTGATGACCGCGCTCAGGCCGGCCATCGGCTGGTCGAGCGGTATCCGGCCGCTGGCGCGCAGCGTGCCGTCGCCGCCACGAAATAGCAGTTCCTGCAACACGACCACATTGTCTTCCAGTCGGACACGGGCGCTGCCGTCGCGCAGGCGTATGCCGTGCTCGTACAGCGTCAGCGACAGGCTTTCGCCGGTTGCGCTGCCCGACAGGCGCGGATCGCCCACCGTGCCGGCGACAGCAATGTCCAGTTCGACATTACCGCCCAGCGAGATGCGCGGCCCGAGCAGATCGCCGATCGTCTGCAGGCGCAGGATGGTCGTTTGCACGCGTCCGGTCAGAGGGGAGCGTGGCGTAATACCGAGCCGCTGGCCGGTAGGCTGCAGCGTCACTTGTCCGTGCGCGCTGGCGCTGCCGATGCGCGCGGCGGCGGCCTGCGCATCCACCACGGCTTGGGTGCCGCGCAGATCAACGCGCGCCACCAGCCGGGATAGTCCCATCGCGCGTTCGCCCGGCAATCGCACGTCACCGGCGCGGCGCTCGAGCTGTACAAAACCGTCAGCGCGCTCGGCAAGCGTGACGTTCCAGCTGCCGTCCAGCACCAGGTCGGTGGCAATCGGCGGTTCGGCCCCGGTGAACTGGCGGCGCAGCTCCAGCAGGTGTCCGACATCCAGCGCGCTGACGCTGCCGGCCGAGCGGATCGACGCGTCATCGACATACAGGCTTTGCAGTGCAATCGCCGCTTGCGCAATGGTCAGCCGCGCCGCGCCGAGGTCGATGCTGCCGGACGCCACCGCGAGTGTCAGCGGCGACATCAGCAAAACGCGCGGTGTGCCGCGGTTTTCCAGCGTATTCAGCGTGCCGCTCCAGGTCATGCCTTGCGGCTGTTGCACGCGCAGCCTGCCTTGAGCGGCCAGGCGCAGCTCAAGCGGATTGCCGCGCAGGGTGCCTGCGGCGTCGAGGCGGATCGCATGGCGCGCATAGGTGCCGTCGATGCCGGCATTCAGACTGCGCAATGTCGCGAAACCGGCATCCACGCCGCTGGCGCGCAGATCAAGCTTCACCGTCGCTTCCGTCGATTCGCCCGGCACGCCTTGCGTGCGCGCCTCGCCGGCGAGGGTGGCGACGCGGTAATCGCCGAACGCCAGCTGTTGCGCGTTATAACTCAAGTCAACAATCGGGCGCGCAATGCTGCCGCTAATCTGGCCGTCCGCGTTTAAGCGGCCCGACAATCCTAAGCCGAGTCTTGCCAGCGCAGGCGCATCGATGCGCAGCGACAAGCGATCCGCGGCGGCGCCGAAGCTGCCGTCAAGCCGTAACTCATTACCGGCAATGGAAAGTTCGGCGCGGCTTGGCAGCAGACGTTTGTCGGCCAGTTGCAGATTGCCGTTGCCGGTCATCGGCAGGCCGGCGTAGCGGCTGTCGCCCACCTTAAACCGTAGGTTGGCACGCAACTCCGGGCTCAGCGCGCCCTGTGCCTGGAAGTCAAGGTTGATGTCGCCGTCGGCAAGTTTGATACGCCCGGCAGAGGAAAAAACCTTTGCAGGGTTGAAATTCGACAGTTTGCCATCGAGCGTGTATGCGGCTTGCGCATCACGCGCAAGCGTGCCGCTGACAGCCAAACTCGCCTTCCCGGAACGCAGTGTCGCCGACTGCAGTGTGATCAGCTGCGGCGCGAACGCCGCCCGCGCGGTTACCGACAGTGTCGGTGCGGCCAGATCTATGTCGAGCTGCTGCTTCTGCCCGTCCAGGCTCAGCGTGATCGGGCCGCTGAGCGCGGTTGCGGCAAGCGCGCTGTGCATCGCATGAAGGTCGAGCTTGTCTGCGCGCAGGCTGAAGCTACCGTTGCCCGTGTCGCGCAGTATGCCACTACCCGCCAGACTGGCGGCGCCGGGCAGCACGATTTTCAGTTGTTCCAATTGCTGGGACTGCGCATCCAGCAGCACGCGCGCAGTGGCCGACACCAAGGGGAGCAAACCTTGGTCGACCGGTCCCGGTTGCGCATTGGTGAGCGACACCGGGCCCGCCACGGCGATCTGGGATAGTTCGTCCGGCGCCTTGCCGGCTGGCGTGAGCGAGGCCCGCAGGTCGAGATCGGCGTGCGGCCATTGCGCGTTGAATGTCTGCGGGTTGAGATGGCGAAAATCGATTTTTGCACTTTGGAACGGCACCTTGGAAAACGGCGTGGCCTCGACCACCGCAACGCCCGACAGCTTCTCGCCGGCAGCCTGCAGGCGCACGCCGAGTACTTCAAGGCTGCCCGACAGCGCCGCGTCGAGTCGATACGCCCGATCCTGGAACGCGGCATCGAGGCGGATCGCGCCATTGAGCGGGAACGGCCGCTTGCCGTTCAGCCGTAATGAAGCCGTCGCCGTGCCGGCCGGCGTCGCGGCGTGTTCCAGATTGACAGCATGGTTGGTGCCGTCGGACTGTCCGCTCAGGCGCACGTCGCCGAATTCAAACACCTGCGCATCGCGCCGGACAATCAGCTTTCGGAGGGTGGCATTTCGCAGCCCAATCGCTAGCGGCAACGTCAACCGCTGCGGCAATGTGCGCGGAGATGGCGGCGTCGGCAGCAGCGTGACGTCGGCCGTGCCGACGCTAAGCGTGCGCACGTCCAGCCTGGGCGGTGAATGCGAGGCCCGCCAGTCGGCGGCCAGCCGGTCGATTTTGACCAGCATGCCATCGGCCCGGTAAGTGACATCGCGCAGCAAAATGCCATGGGCTAGCGTGCCGCCAGCGACTTCGCCTGACAATTGGCCTGGCGCCAGCCGCGTTGCCGCTTGCCACAGCATGCGCGCGCCCGGTTCGGTGCGCAGCGCAAACAGCGTCAGACCGGCCAACAGCAAGGCCAATATGGCGAGTGCGGTAGCCGCGCGCAGCAGCCAGCGCCGGGCGCGGGGTGTGCCGGTCGGCGCGTCTGGGGCGGAGGCGGGCGCATTCATGGTTTAAAACGCGACGCCGAGCGAAAGATGCGGCCGCAGCTTGGCATCCTGAAATCCGTAGGCGAGGTCGAGCCGCACCCGGCCGACCGGACTGCGCCAGCGTGCGCCGATGCCGAGCCCGTGAAACAGCGACTTGCCGCTCCAGCTGTCGCTGGCCAGTCCAAGGTCGTAGAACACCGCGCCGCCCCATTTTTCGGTCCACCAGTGCTGGTATTCGACGCTGCCGGTCGTCATATAGCGGGCCGGATACACGACGCTCCCGCGCTGGTTGCCGATGCTTTGAAAGCCGTAGCCGCGAACCGAGTCGGTGCCGCCGGCACGAAACAACAGCGATGCCGGCACCGCTGAATTGCCGCCCTTGGTGATGACGGCGCCCAGCTCCGCGCGCAGGATCACCACGTCACGCCGGCCGATGGGCACGAACTGGCGCAATCGCCCATACATCCGGACAAAGGCCTGGTCGGTCAGCAAGCCTTGCAGGGCGACGCCCGCTTGCACGGAAACAATGCGCCCCTGGCGCGGAAACACCGGATCGTCAACCCGGCGCCAGGTTAGTTCGGTACCTGCCATCAAAGCCTGATGCGCGCCGGGCTCTACTAAGATATCGGGCGGCGGCAGCGCGCTGTCCATCTGTTCCAGACTGTCGCGGTAATACTCGAGCAAATAGGCGCGGTCGCGGCGGTCGCTTGCATAGGCGCGGCGTACGCCGACGCGCCGACTACGCAGGTCAATGCCTTCCAGGGTGCTGCGTTCGGAAATCGCATGGGTGCTGTTGATGAAACCGTTGTGATCGGGAGGCATGGCAAGATCGAGCGCGCCGGACTGCACGCGCTGTTCCAGGCGCAGCTGCGAATCCAAAACCAAGGCGCGGTTGAAAATATTGTTGTGCGAATAGCGTCCCTCGAGACGGGCGCCAGTGTCGGTGGAAAAGCCAACGCCGGCGCGCAGCCGTTGCACCGGAAATTCCGTTACCCGGACTTTCACCGGGGCGCGCTCAGCATTGGCCGGATCCGTATCGACTTCGACCAAGGCATTGCTGAAATAGGGCAGACGCAGAATCTGCCGCTGGTATTCGAGCAGGCGCCCAGTGCTGTACTCTTCACCGGCAAGCAGCGAGCTGACATTGCGCACTATCCGTTCAGGGTAGCGCAAGGTGCCGCTGATCACCGGCTCACCCAGGGTGAACAGCGGGCCGCTGTCGTAGTGAACGGCGAGTTCGGCCTCATACAGGTCTGCATAGATGCGCACGGTCGAGTCGGCAATCTGCGCCGCCGGATAGCGCCGCTGCTGCAGAATTTGCAACCCGTGCAGTTTCGCCGCGGCCCAGTCCTGTTGGCGGAACGGCTCTCCCGCTTGCAGCCGCCAGCCTTGCCGCACGCGTTGGGCCTGACGCGGCGATTTGTCACGCGCCGCGCCGGTCACCTCGATCTGCGTCGCTGAAACGACAGTGCGCTTGCCAGATTCCACCTGAATGCGCACCATGGTCTCGCCGCCATCGCGATCGACGCGCACCTCGGTTTTCGGTGAAAAATAGCCGTCGGTTGCGACCAGCCGGGCGACATTGTCCGGCGCGGTCTCGACCATGTATTGCAATTGGTCGGGATTGATATCCTCGCGTTCGCGGAAGCGGAACAGGTCGAGATGTGCGGTCAGCATCTCTTTCAAGGAACCCGGCACGTGGAGTTCAACCCGGTAGGCGGCATTGGCCGGCGCGGTAGCGAGCCACAGCAGCGTACCGGCTGCGACCGCCAGCATGCGCAGCCGACATGGAACTTGGCGGTGTGGGGCCGGCTTCAAGTCATCCCCTGAAGAACTGGATCGCAACTATTACCGTATCGAACCGTGCCCAGACCCTCTCGATTTTCTGTTGCATTATTTTGCCCCCGAAAACGTGTCAAGGCGATGGCCCGGCGAAACATAGTCATGCGGGGCGCACATCGATAACCGTTGACGCTGGCAGGGCCTTCAACTGGCATCCAGTCCGCAGACATACATCTTGAGGGAAGCTTTACGCCATCAATGGCAAACATTTCCCGTCCAATGAGTCCTTGGCGGTAGCAAATCCGCAATACTTGCGCGAAGAAATTGGGTAACAGTATCGCCTAGCTCTGAAACAAAAGCGGCCAAGATAGTGAAATGCGGTTGGCTATCGTCTGAGACGGCGGTAAACTCAACATTATCACGACACACGGCTTCCATCTTGCAGGTGCTGACAATGCCGCGCCTGTAGGTTAATAAGATGATTTTGAGCAAGGCGGCAGGATCAAAGGCGGGGGCGCCGTTGTCATCATTCTGATAGCGGAGGTGGAAAGGCGTAAGGTCTATTTCGTTATCTATCAAGTGGCACAGGGCGTGTTCAAAGCTGCCAGGGATGACTTGCCGATCAAAATCGACCGGCAGGAGTTTTAGACCTTTGTGAAACAGTTTATAGCGCGCCATTTCGCCCACGTCTGCATTGAATGTTATCGGGTCATTATGCCAGATTATTGCTGCGGCCCTGTAAAGTATTAAGCGGCATAGCGAACCCGCCGGTCCTGGAAGTAGTCCATAACGCGCGCGGGGGATTACTCCAACATCGTCATGTGATCGGTGGCCGCTTGACGTAACTTGGCCTTGGTTCTGACAGGAACGCGCTTGCCCATTTCCAGCTTCAAATCCGCGTTGAGTCGCTCCTTAGGGTTGATCTGTGCGCTGTAGCTGGGCAGGTAGAACAATTCAATTTGGTCGATGCGTTCAGCCACCCAGGCCTTCACGATTTTGCTGTGGTGAACACGCAAATTATCCAGAATCAGAAAGACCTTTTTGCCAGCATCTTTGATCAAGGCTTGCAGAAATTCAATGAGCTTTTCTGAGTCGAATGCGTCGTCAATAATCATCCATCGGGTCTTGCCCTGGTTGGTCACGGTAGCGATCATCGATAGCTTTTGGCGTGTACCACCGACGGCAAACGCGACAGGTCTTTTACCTGTCGGGGCAGAGCTTCTGCCTCGCACATCCGTGTTGACCAAGGCGGTCTTATCCACCCCAGTGAATTTCGGTGCCTTCACGCCTGGCGCGCTCCTCTATGCCGGGATATTTGTCAATGCCGATTCAAAACTGACACAGTTTTCCAGTAACTGCCGATTCAAAACTGACACAGTTTTCCAGTGAATGCCGATTTAAAACTGATACACCCCCATTACCCTGTCATGCCGGTTACCTTGGTGGTAGGGTCGCCTGTTTACCCTTTACCATGCCCGCCGCTCGTTGATGCTTTAACCGGTAGCTCTCACCCGCGATCGGCACGATGCGCGCGTGGTGCAACAGACGATCGAGCAGTGCAGCGGTGAGCGTCGCATCCTGGGCGAAGGTGGCGTCCCACTGGCCGAACGGCAGGTTGCTGGTCACAATCAAGCTGCCTTTTTCATAACGTGCCGCGATCACCTGGAAGAACAGGTTAGCCTGCTCTCTATTCATGGGCAGGTAGCCAATCTCGTCGATAACCAACAGGCGGTAGGCGTTGATTGATCGGTGCATGACAGCCTTCAGCTGATTCTGCGTGTGCGCGGTAATCAGCGTCAGTAACAGATCCGCCGCCGTGGTGAAGCGCGTCTTGATGCCCGCCTGCGCCGCCCGGTAACCCAAGGCCATCGCCAGGTGGGTCTTGCCCACCCCGCTGGGTCCGATGAGCACGACATTCTCGTTGCGTTCAATAAAGCCCAGTCCCGCCAGTTCGTCGATCTGGCTGCGTTTCACCCCTTGGGCAAACTCATAGTCGAACGCGTCCAGCGTCTTGATCGCCGGGAACCCCGCCAGGCGGGTGAACAAGCTCTGCTTTCTCACATTCCGTCCGGCCGCTTCCATTTTGAGCATGCCCTCCAGGAAGTCGCTATATGGCGTTTCCTGTTGTGCCGCTTGCTGTACCGCCGCCGGGTACCCCTGCGCCATGAACGGCAGGTTCAGTGACTCACACAGCGCCAGCATCCTTTCATGTTGGAGGTTCATGCCGCCACCCCGGTCTCATCACGGACAGGGGCCAGGAGTCGCTCGTAGACCGCCAGTGGGTGCTGCGGTGGCATCGCCTGCGCTATGCGGTCAACGACGACCACGGGCCGTGCTGAAGGGGTCGCGGCAGCTTCAGTTTGCGGGCGCGCGGCACGAATGTCTCCTCGCCAGGGGGCGGGCAGGTCTTGCAAACATTCCTCCAGCCATCGTTCGGCGGGACGCACGCGCGTGGTGCCGTGGATGCGTTCATTGGCCACGTCTTTTAGCCAGCGGCGCACCTCGGCATTGGCGGTGACCGCGTCCAAGGTCAGTCCGGCTTGCTTGAGTTGTGCGACCAGCGGGACGTAAAATGAGCGGCGCAGATAGCCGTTGAAGCGCTCGACCTTACCCTTGGGCTTGGCGCGATACGGCCGACACAGCTTGATCACGAAACCTACGTTGCGCGCATAATCGAGAAAGCCGGCGTGGAAACGATGCTCGCCTTCACCCGACGCATCGCGTTCCAGCACGACCGTCTTCATGTTGTCGTAGAGCGCCCGTCGCGGGACGCCGCCGAAATACTCGAATGCCTGGTGATGGCATTCAATCAGCGTCTCGACTTTCATATCCGTGACGAATTTGACGAAACTCACCCGGCTGTAGCCTAGCGTGGCGCAGAAGGCGTAAAGCGGATTGCGCCCTTTGCGAAACTCGACCCAATCCACTTGCATCTGCTCACCCGGCGCGGTCTCGAAACGCACTACCGGATCGAGGGGTAATCGGGGCTTAAGCGTACTCATGTAGGCACGTAGCTGGCTCTGCCCGCCGCCATAACCCAACGCGACGATCTCTCGGTACAAGACCGTGACCGGTATCCAGTCCGGGCGCGCGGCGGCCTGCCGTTCCTGCAAATAAGTTTCAAATGGCGAAAGCTTGGTGCCACGCGGGGCCGATCGCTCGTATCGCGGCAAACCCTCCGCGTCCAGGTGCCGACGCACCGTGTTTACCGCACACCCAACCTCTTTCGCTATCTTGCGCAAGCTCAAACCGTGTTTTCTCAGTAATTCAATTTCCACATACACCTCGTTAGTAATCATGGCTGTTTCCAAAAAGCAGCCATCTTCTCAAATCGGTGTATCAGTTTTTAATCGGCACCCTGTGTCAATTTACATCCGGCAGTGACAATATTCGCCTTCCAACCACGCCTGTACCTCGGCCGGGCTTTGTTCGTAAGCGCGCTTGATGGGTTTCTGCGGGGTGAAGCCCCAGCGGGTGAGATACTTTCCGATGCTGCGCACTTGTAATTTGATGCCGTATTCCTGTTCGATCAGCTGGCCTACGGCGGCCCGGCTCCACAAGCAAAAATTCATTTTGAGTTGCTCAGGACGATGGTCGTGCGCTGGATAGCCTCCTCCTGAACCGGGCTGAGAATACGGCCATCACCTCGGCTACGTCCTCGGCAAGCGGGGCGGATGGCGGCCCAACCGCCCGCGTCGAACAGATCAATCGTGGCCCGTACCGCCGGGTAGCTCAAGCCTGTCATGGTGACGATCTGCATCACCTTCATGCTCTTTTTGTGCAACCTCACCACTTGCTTGCGCCGCTCGTGAAGTTGCTCCAGTGTTTGCGTTCTTGCGTTCTTGCGTTCTTGCGTTCTTGCGTTCTCTTTTTCCATGCCTCTTTGGCCGCGAAAATCATAATAAGTTCATACTTTATTGGGCCGAATCTATAGTGGCACATCATCGAGCGCAGGGCGAGGCCTAACAATTCATTCAAGCCGAAGCCGCTTCGCCGCTCGACTGCGGGGGGCGTCATTACACTACCCCGGAATGTTGGGTTCTACAAGGTTGGCGAGTTGTGCGAGCGACTCTTGCCAGCCGAGGTAGCACATTTCGAGCGGAATGACTTCCGGTATTCCCTCTTGCACGATATTTATCTCGGTTCCGCACGAGACCTGCTTCAAAGAGACCGTTACCTGCATCTCTCCCGGTAAGTTCGGATCGTCAAACTTGTCAGTGTATCGGATGAGTTTACCTGGAACCAGTTCTCGGTACACTCCGCCGAATGAATGTCCCTGTCCTGTCGAGAAGTTGTGAAACGACATCTTAAAAGTGCCTGCAACTTTTGCGTCCAAGTGGTGGACTTTGCATATGAATCCGTAGGGCGGAAGCCACTTGGCCATTGCGTCAGCCTCCAGAAATGCCCGATAAATGCGCTCCGAATTCGCACGGAGTACGCGGTGAAGTTGGATGGTGCCTGTCGGCATGATCATGTCTCCTGTAAATTTATGGTTCGTGTTCATGTTAACACTGAGCGCTGTCGGAGGCATAGTGACGCCCCACGCACAGATGAGTGGCGCACCTATAGGCGCGTTCGCTCGAGCAGAGGGTTAGGCCGCACTTCAAATGACCTCTCAGCCGCAAAGATAGCCAAGATGAGCTTGCTGCGGGCTAGGCATTAACCAGGACTTTGAAGCCCCCGAAAATCATCCTTTTGCCGTCAAACGGCATCTGGTTGACGTCATGCTGCATCCTTGGATCCTTCATGGCACCTGCCATCCCAGTGTCTCGGGTCTCCTTGGAAGGCCAAGTGATCCATGAGAAGACGACAGCCTCTCCCGGCATGCGCTGAACGGCCAGCGAGAAGGAAGTGAGTTTTCCCTCCGGGACGTCGTCTCCCCAACATTCAACGACACTGAGTGCGCCGTGGTCCTTGAAGATGACCGCAGCGGTTTCTGCAAGAGTTCGGTAGCGTTCCTTGTTCTCTTCCGGTACCGCAATAACGTATCCATCTACATACTGCATGTCGTCCTCCGATGTAAGTGTGTGTGCGAGCTAAATTTTAGTAGAGCGACACCCCGCCAGGGGCGCACCCGCGTAGTTACATAATCGGGTAAGGGCAGGAAAGATGCCGGCCCTTACCCGCATAGGCCGCCCTCACTGACGCACATAGCGCAAGTGCGTGGCGGCTGGACCATCAAGAACCCTATCAATGCGAAACTGCGGCCCGGGCTCGCGCAGGTTCTCGAAGAGACGCCGCCCGCCGCCGAACAACACGGGTGCCAAGGCGATTTCCAGCTCGTCGACGACACCCAGGTTTAGGTACTGCTGGATCAGATCCGCTCCCCCCGCGATACGAATATCACGACTGCCTGCGGATTTCCGAGCCAGCTCTAGGGCACGCTCCGGCCCGTCATTGATGAAGTAAAAGGTCGTCCCACCGGGGCGAACCCAGGGTTCCCGCTTCTCATTAGTAAGAACGTATACCGGGGTGTGAAACGGAGCCTCTTCTGGCCAGGCCCGCTCGCCTTGTTCGAACATTCGTTTGCCCATAATATTG
>JBKJSR010000176.1:0-2964 GCA_046594355.1 Bryobacter sp. | reverse complement strand
CACATAAGTGAAGTAGGCATTCAACCCCATACCCGGCGCCAGTGCGATTGGATACCGTGCGTACGCCCCCATCAGGATGCTGCCAAATGCTGCGCTCAGACAAGTGGCTGCTGTCACCGCACCAAACGGCATCCCCGTCTCAGCCAGGATCGACGGGTTCACGAAGATGATGTAGGCCATCGTGATGAAGGTCGTTGCCCCAGCCAGAATTTCCGTGCGCCAGTTTGTACCCAGCGCAGCAAATTCAAAGTAATGTTCCAGCTTCTTTAGTATCGCCATCGAAGCTGTAAGGATACTCCACGTCCCGGTCCGTCGATTCCCGAACTCATCCCGCGATAATTCTTGTCGGCCAGATTCGAGGCATCGGCAAAGAGGCTCAGTCTCTCGTTGACGCTATAACCTCCTCGCAGCCCGGCAACACCGTAGCCTGGCAGGGCGGGGAAGAGTGGTGCTCCGCCCGCTGTCCCCAACAACTTTGCCTGCACTTGCGCAAGGGTCAACCCCGTCAAGGCCGCGAAGCCGGGATAGTCGCCGTAAAAGTTTGCGATCTGTGCGCGAGTCCGGTTCGCGCCGATGCGGCGGTCGTTGAGGGACAGCTCGCTCAAGCGGCGCTGGCGGCCATTCATGGTCCAGTAAGGCTCAACCCAGAAGCGCTTGGCGGACGGATTCCAGCGCAGCTTAAGATAGCCCATGGCCGGCGGATATGCGCCTTCGAGATTTGGCACGCGGCCATTCGCCGGATCATCCGCGCGAATCCAGGTGAAGCCTTCTTCGAGCGTGATGCCACGCTTCGGACTCCAGTCCAGGCGCTGCTCGATTCCCTGAAAGATGCCCCGGTCCTGGTTGGCCCTTGCCGTCACCGGCGAGTTGGACACTGCGACAAACACGGCCCCGTCCGCCCGCTGATTCACAATGCGCTCCCCTGAAATGATCCGGCCAACTGCGCCCTGCGGCAGCAGCAGCGTTTGCGACACAATCAAATTGCTGATCCTCGCACGAAAGCCGGTCAGTTCCCAAGTGAATCCTTTGCCGCGAACGCGAAATCCCAGGTCGGCGTTCTCGCTGAATTCCGGTCTTAACCCGGCGGGTGGCAAAGCTTCGAAGTTCCCATTGCCCTGCAATCCTCGTGCCCCCAGATCCGTCATGCTTGGCGCACGAAAGCCACGGCTGACAAAGCTGTGTATCGAGAATACGGAACCGGTTCGCAGCACGGCTCCGATGCGCCCAGTCCAGGCATTGGAGGTTAGCGTTTCAAACTGTCCTCCGCCCCAGCGCACGGCACCGCTTACGCGCAATCGCTGCTGCCAAAGCAAGACACTATCCTGCACGTAAACGCCGTATTGCTTGAAGGTGGATCCATCGGCGATCCGCGGAAGAGTATTCTGGGCGGGGCTGCGAAGCTGGTCGAAGTACACCTCGCCGCCAAAGTACAAATCCTGCTGCCACACTCGTTTCGCAGCCTGGCCCTGTGTACCCCAGGTGCGTGTTCGTTCATACTGCCGCTGAACTTGCCCTACCGTTTCCCGCTGATTGATACGCTCTTCGCGCTGCGCTGCGTAACTCACAGAGCCGCTCACCAAATCGAAGCCGGCAAACTTGCCGCGGTTGTGCCGCAGGTAAGCGAAGTCGCTCATGATGTTTGCAACCTCCGCTCTGCGGCTGCCATCGCCACCGAGGAGCTGGTCGCTGCGCTTGGCACTGTCCTGCTGGTCGCGATCATAGTGCAAGATCCAGTCCGCCGAACCCGATTCCTTCCACTGTCCGTGCAAGCTGCCACCGTATTGCGTGAAGCCGCTGTCCGGTTGCCGGCGGTAAGCAAGTGTCGATGGCAACCCGAGAAAGCGCGTCAGCGAAGAGTGGCTGTCGATGCCTTGCCCGGTGCGCAATGTGTTGACCCGCTGGCCGAAGCCGCGCCACAGGATGCCACCCCGATGCCAACTGCGCGTGAGTGTCAGCCCGTTGCCAAAAGCATGCGCCGCGCTCGAATAGAAAGGAGTCCATTCGATCCGTGGACTCGACTTTTCCGGACTGCGCGAGATGACATGCAGCACTCCGCCAATCGAATCGCTCCCATACTGTGCGCTGTTCGGACCACGCAAAACTTCCGCCTGTTCAATCCCCCCGCTGTCGAGAAGATTGAAAAAAGTGCTCACGCCGCCGCGTCCCGAGGAATTGGAATAACGCACCCCATCGCGATAAACCACAACTTTGTTGCCCGTAAAGCCCCGGATGATGATGCCGCCCATAAACGAGGAGGTGCGCTGCACTTCCAGTCCAACTTCTTCGCGAAACGCCTCGGCCATGCCGGAACCGGCCCGCTCCCGAAGCTGCTCGATCCCGATCACATTCACACGTTGCGGCACAGCATCGAGGCTCTCGCGTTTCCCGGCTTCCGCGCTCACAGTGATGCTGTCCTTTCGCTCTACGGGCAGCGCTTGGGCAAGATTGAGCACCACCACCAGTTGGGTGATCATTTCGTTATTGTAGCGGGCGATCCGCAACCAAAGCCTAGTAAAATAAATAGTTCCGCCCTATTCTTTCCAATGTCATTCCGCACAGACGACGTACGCATTCGCGGCATCCGCGAATTGATTCCCCCGGTGGACCTCCTCAAGGATCTCCAGCCCACAGAGGACCTGACCCGGCAGATCCACGATACCCGCGAAACTTTGCACGAAATCATTCATGGACGCGACCAGCGTCTGGTGGTTGTCGTCGGCCCGTGTTCGATTCACGATGTCGATGCGGCCATCGACTATGCAGGACGCCTGCAGGAAATCGCCAAGCCCTTCAACGGTCAATTGCTCACCCTCATGCGGGTCTATTTTGAAAAGCCCCGCACCACGGTCGGTTGGAAGGGCCTCATCAACGACCCCTTCCTCGATGAGAGCTTCAACATTAACGAAGGCATCCGGCGCGCTCGCAAACTCCTGCTCGACCTCGCCAAGATGGGCCTGATGTCCG
>JBKJSR010000100.1:0-3892 GCA_046594355.1 Bryobacter sp. | reverse complement strand
GTCGAACCCGGTCACCGTCTCGACGCCGTTGTCTGCCTTCGCCCATCATTCAGCGCATTTGGCCCTGCATTGTCCCCGGCCCTTTCCCCGCTTCCTGTGGCAGGCATTCCCGCAGTCAATGCCGTCCATCGAACGTGATTCATTTTTAGCATCATTCTGTTTCGCCTTAACTTAAACCCGCCACGTTTAATCCTTCTTCCGGCCGTTGCAATGTCCCAAACCCGTCCAAAGGACCTAAATAAAGGTCCCGGGCGATTCTAGGCCACTCACCCGCTGGGTAGCTGCGGAACAGTCAAATTCCCACTTGAAATCAACGGTTTCCGGGAGATCACATCGCCCAACTGCGGTTTGTAGGTTAATGCCACATGGGCGAGGACTTGGATAGCGTCCTCCTTCCCGGCGATGGACCAGTTCCTCCCCAAGTCTGACTCACCGTCTATTACTGACTATACAATTGATCGGCAAACGCGTCATACCAGCCGGAGCTTTCGCCCCGTTTGCCTTGTGTGCCGGGCCTTCAGCTTTGCAGACCACTTCCACTTACTACTTCACCCGCGCCAGTTCGGCCACTCTGGCGTTCAGCGTTTGTAAGTGGCGAAGTTCCTCTTCGGCCTGCTGCAGCGCCGTCTGGATGCGGGACAAATCTCCGGCTTGCAGGCTCGACCCTGAGGTCTCGCGCGTTTGCGCGCTCAAACTGAAATTCCTGTACAAATCGGTGAGTTCCCGGTACCGCCTTTGCAGCGCATGAACGGCTGCTTCGCGGCGGCGATTCAAATCCTCGATCTCCTTCGACACTCCGCTGGCGCGCCGCCCCGCCTGCTCCGATTTCCCCAGCCGCTCCTGCAAAATCTTCTCCGCAGTTTCGGCCTGAATCAAGCGCTGCGACTTACTTTTCAAATCGGCTTCAAACACCTCGGCCCGGCGCCGCACAGCCTCCGACTCTTCCCGCAGATTCGCAAACTGCGCGGCAAGTTTTTCGGCTTGCCCGGCCTCTTCGTCAAGCTTCGCCTGCGCCGCCGCAGCTTCGACCCGAGCTTCGTGCAGATCCCGGTCCAGGTCGCGGGTCTTGAGCCGCAAGTCGTCGATCATCTTCAGATAGGGAGCAATGTCGACAGAGGTCCGTGCGGAAGATATCTTTTCCCCGGATGCCGCCACTGCCTTCTGCGGGCTTGCCCCCGCTATCGAAGCCTCCGGCGTGGCAGCAGTCCCCGCTCTCAGCCCCGACTCCAGCTCATGCACCCGCTTCTCGGCCCTTTTGCGGCCCTGCTCCGCTTGCCACACGAGCGTCGCCGCAACACCCAACAACACCGCCAAAAGTCCGGCCAACCAATATCTCTGCATTGAAGCTCTCACTTGCCCAGCGCGAAGCGCTCACGATTCGGAATTTCGCGATCGCCATTCTTCAGAATCACTGTTACGCTTCGTGCCTTGGTGGCCTTCAGTTCCACAGCCACACTCCAGTGATGCACTGCGCTCTTGAGAGCGTTTTCTACGGCAGTGGCAATCTCTCCCCGGCTCCGGCAAAAAGCTCCGCCTCCTCCGCTTTCTTCGGCCAGTTGCAGCACGCCGCGGCGATATGCTTCGTTGATTGGATCGGCCAGATAGTTAAGCTGAACGATATACAGCGGGGCCTCAAGCCGCGCCAGGCGGCCGGACATCGTCTCTATTTTATTCTTGATCAGTTGATCCGGAAACCGGCGGCTCAGGTCTCGCGAATCGCTTGAGTTGATCACGGGATTTGTGTAGTCCTCGCGGTAATTATATATGTTGCTGTCGGTGATATAAAGCACCGCCACCCTTACACCGCTGCGATCCATCAGCCGGGTCCCCAAACCGGCCACGGCTTCAATGGTCGTAAGCAGGCCCGCTTTTCCCGTTGCGGCATAATCGCGAATCGCCGTATTCACCTTTTCGCGGTCCGCCGTCGGGTCCACAAGCGCCTGCAGCGCATCTTGCGCTTTCATCACTCCTACCCAGTGATTTGGCGCGAGCTGCCCGATCTGCCCGATCAAAGATTCCCGTGCTGCATCGATCAGTGTTGGCTCTCCGCTTAAATCGAGTACCAGCATGAGAACCATGTCGTCCTCGCGCCCTTGCACCCGCAGCACCTTCGCTGCACTTCCATCGAGCCTGGCTGTAAAGGATTTGCGATCGAGGGGAGGGTCTTGTTCGCCCACCACAACACGCACAAAGGTTCGCGTGGTTTTCGCCGCTCCAGATCGCGAATCGGCGGCGCCAAGCAGCGTCACCGAGAGCAATAATGCCAGGCGCGCACCATTCAAAAGCTCAACCTCAAACCTACCTGGATCACCCGCCCGCCGCGCGATTCCACACTTCTGCCCGCGTTCGCATTCGGCGCATTCGCCGGTCCGATCACCGTATCGGGATCGCCCCAATTGCCGGTGTTGGTGAAATTGAATCCCGTCGCGGTAAGCTCCAATACGCGCTCTGTTGTAACTGCAAACCTCTTACTGAGAGAAAGGTCGTGATTCTGGGAACCAGGTCCCAGAAGTTGCGGATGCGTACGCGGTCCGTCGCCCGCCGAGAAGTCCGCCGGCTGTGCGAAGGCGGCCGTGTTAAACCAGAGCTGCGGCCCCCGCTCGGCGATGGCCGGATCCACTCCCGGAACAAGATTCACCCGCAATGCGTCGATCACTCCGCCCGTATTGTTGAACTGCGGCCGCAACGCGATCGGCACCCCGCTTTGCACGGATGAAATACTCGACAGGGACCAGCCATCCACCAGATAGCGCCGCCAATCCTGATAGACGAGCAGTGGCTTCTTCGCCCCAAATGGAAGTTCATAACTGGCGCTCATCGACACGCGCTGCGGATTGTTGCTTGAGGTGAGAGACCACTCATTCCGCCGGTTATAAAAATCCTGAACGCCGTAAGGTCCGGAGTAATCGTCCATCTGCTTGGAAAGTTCGTAAGTCGCATTCAGGCTCAGGCCGGTCGAGGAGCGTTTCTCCAGCCGCAATGCGGCCGCGTTCCGTTTGTAGTTTCCCGAGGGCCATGAACTGAACACGTTGAACCGCTGGTATTGCGGGTAGGGCCGGATGAGTCTCCGGAACGACTCGGAATTCAAGGCATCCCGCTCGCCAAGAAAGGAAAGCGGAATCGCATTCAAATTCACGGCTCCGTTCGAAACAAACAGACGCTGTCCTCTGGCATGGCCCATGCTCAGCGACACGATGGCCTGTCCTGGCAGCTCCCGCTCGAAGGACAGTCCTGCGGAATGATAAATCGGTACCGCACCGGTTGGTTCCACCAGATCGGCTACAGTGAAATTTGCCGTTCCGGCACGCAGATCGGGAAGTGGTTGAGCCAGCGGTGGCATGCCTTCGCGCAGTGTTAATGCGGGTTCGAGCTGTATGTTGGGTGAGACGAAGGTGGGTTGGCCCACAAAGCCTTGCGTTGCCCATTGCGTTGTATAGATTGGCACTGTACCGAAACTCAGGCCGTAGTTTAGGCGCAGCACGCCCTTCGAATTTCCTCCCGGGTTCCACGCTAAACCGAGGCTCGCTTCCGGACGGACGATACCGCCTTGCAATGCCCGCTTGCGCCCGTCGCGATTCGCAAAAACCAGTGCGCCCTTTCTCTCATTCTCAGGGTTGATCCGGTCGAGATCCACCGTCGAAAACCGATCGTACTTTTCGTAACGCGGCCGCGCGATCTCCAGCGTGAAACCGGCGCTGATGGACAGGTTTTTCGAGTATTCGTAGTTGTCGCTCAATCCTATGCGTCCAAAGTTGCCCCGCCAGTATGAAGGGTGTTCAACCACGGTCGCGCTGGCGCTTTCAGCCAGGCCCAATAAGAAACTGGCAAGCGCGTGACCCGTATTGTTGATGCCGGGCAGGGAAGTTAGCGATGAGCCAAACTGAAAAGTTCC
>JBKJSR010000714.1:0-5940 GCA_046594355.1 Bryobacter sp. | reverse complement strand
CTAGTGCAAAGCGAACCTGGGGTACACTCGCTCCTGATCGGATGGTCGGCCGACGCGAGTAAACTCTACTACCGGGGCCAGGATCTCGCCACTAAGGAACCCATTTTGACCGAGCGGGAGTTAGCTTCCGGCAAGGAGCGGGAAGTGCTTCGTCCAACTGCTGGTCCTATGGCGATCTCTTCCGACGGCCGTCAACTGGCCTTTATTAAATTGGATCGCCCCACAAAAACGTTACGCCTAATGGTCGTTCCGGTCGAAGGCGGCGAGCCCAAAGAGTTGGTGAAGAGTGAATCTCCGGAGACTATGGGTGGTTCCCAAACTTTGGAATGGACACCCGATGGACGTTCCATTGTCTTTCAAAAGGACAATGGGAAGCAGAACGAGCTTTGGCAGGTTTTGATAGCCGACGGCAAGTCTCGCAAGCTCCCCATCGATTTGCCGGTGCGGCAAGTGCGCCTTCATCCCGACGGTCGGCAGATGACCTTTTTGTCCGGCGACCCGACTCAAGAAATCTGGGTTATGGAAAACTTTCTTCCCACTCTGAGCGCGAAAAAATAATGCTGCTCTTACTTGCAGCGATCACGATTCCTCTGGGACTGGACTTTTACCTTCCAGTCCCCGAGGATAATCCGCTCACCGCTGAAACAATCCAACTGGGGCGGCGGCTGTTCTTGGACCGCCGCCTCTCCCGCGACAACTCCATCTCCTGCGCCTCCTGCCACGATTCCGGGCGCGCCTTTTCCGACGGCCGCGCTGTTGCCGTTGGCGTATTCGGTCGCATCGGCAAACGCAACTCTCCTGCGCTCATCAACCGCGGGTACGGCCGCCTCTTCTTCTGGGACGGCCGCCTCGCCACTCTCGAAGAGCAAGTCCTCAAGCCCATCGAAGACCCCAACGAAATGGACCTCTCCATCCCGGAAGCAGCCAGCAAGGTCGGCCTTACGCCGAAGGAAGTCGCCTACGCACTGGCCAGCTTCGTCCGCTCCATCCTATCCGGCGATTCGCCATTCGACCGCTTCATCAACGGCGACCGCACGGCACTTTCTGCGGAGCAGCAGGCCGGCCTGCAACTTTTCCGCGGCAGAGCGAACTGCACCTCCTGCCACGTCGGCCCGAACTTCTCCGATGAACGCCTGCACAATACCGGCATCGCCCGGCGCGGCGGCAAATTCGCCGACCTTGGCGCAGGCCAGGGTAACTTCAAGACTCCTACGCTTCGCGAGATCTCCCTCACTGCGCCCTACATGCACGATGGCAGCATAGCCACCCTCGAAGCAGTGATCGAATACTATGACCTCGGCGGCAACCGCAATCTCGCCCTCGACGCAGAGCTACACCCGCTGAACCTCACCCCCGGCGAGAAGCGCGCGCTCGCCGCCTTTCTCCGTTCGTTGATTGGATCGGATCTCTTCCAGCAGCCGTTAACAGCGGTTCGCTGACCGCTTCCTGACCGAATTCCGACACTCTTCAGACGAGGCACCCGTATACTGGAATCGGCTGGAAACTCACAATGCTGCCCATGAAGCGATGGTTTGAGCCCGGACGCCGTCTCTTGGCGCTCTTCCTGACAGGCGCGTTGCTCTTGACCGGCGCTATGCTGTCGCTTGTCTGGCAACTCGTCCGTCAAGAGCGTGCGCTCACAGCGCAGCGCCTCCAGGAACGCCGTGAAATCGCCGCCGACCTCGCGGTGCTCGCGCTGCAAAAATCCCTCGCTCACGCCGAGGAGCAGCTCGCGCGTCTGGCTGTTCTTCCGCGATCCGAATTCCTTTCCAAGGCGTCCGCCTACGCCCTTACGATGCCCGGCGACAGCGTGCTGATTCTCGATCGCCCTACAGTGGTTTCAGCATATCCGGAGCGGCGGCTGCCCTTCTATCCTGTCGGGCCCGCGAATATCGATCCGCCCAACTCGCTCTTTGCCGAAGCCGACAGTTTTGAATTCCAGCAAGCGGATTATTCTAAGGCGCTCGCCGCTTTGCGCGGATCCGCGCAATCTAAAGCTGCCGGAGTGCCTGCCGCTGCCTGGATGCGGATCGGCCGCATCCATCGTAAGCAGAAGCTGTGGAGCGAGGCCCTGGCCGATTACCAGGAGATGCTCACGCTGAAGAATTCTGTCGTCGATGGAGTGCCCGCCGGATTGATCGCCCGCCAGCAGCGCGTCGCCATTTTCGCGCAAACAAACCGCCCCGTCGCAGCGCGTGAGGAAGCGGACAACTTGCGGCGGGATCTCATGGAGCGCCGCTTCGTCCTCACCCGCAGCGTTTACGAATTTTATCTCAGTGAAGCGCAGCGGATGATGAGTCCAGGGAGCGAAAGCGGGGAAGCCTCAACCGCGCTGGCGCTGGCCGCTGCAGCGGAATCGCTTCACGCAGGATGGGGCGGAGAAGAAACCCGGTCCGGAAGAATCTTCCTGCGCGAGAACGGCGTCCCGATGCTTGCCTTTTGGCATACATCGGGCGACGGCAAAGCGGCATTGATATTGGGGCCGCAATGGGTCGAAGCGCAATCGGCAGCCGCTCTGAAGTCTACTCCCACCGCGCAGGGAGTCGCAATCCGTCTCACCGATGACCATGGAGGGACTATACTTGGCCCGCCCGGCGGCGACCCGGCGCGCGAGACGCTACGGCTTGCGGCCGCCACCCAACTTCCCTGGAACCTGCACACCATAACGACAGATGCAACCGCAGCCTTGGCACCGTCCAAATTGCGTCGGCAGCTCGTGTTGGCCAGCCTGGCGGCAATCGCCGCATTGATTCTCGTCGGCAGCTACCTGATCGCGCATTCCATTACACGCGATCTGGCACTCAGCCGGCTTCAGTCGGATTTTGTCTCAGCCGTATCACACGAATTCCGTACTCCGCTCACGTCGCTGTGTATCTTGACGGAGCAACTGGCGTCCGGACGCGTAACCGGCGATCAGAACCTGGATGAATACTACAGCGTGCTCGCCCGCGAGAGCCAGCGCCTGCGGAGACTGGTGGAAGGCCTCTTGAACTTCGGCCGGATGGAAGCGGGTGCCGCCGAGTATCGTTTCGAAACCACCGATCCGGCCGAACTCGTGCATGCAGTCAGCCTTGAATTCGAACTTGCCGCCGAGGCCCGCAATTGCCGCATCGAAGTCAATGTCAAAGCCGATACACCGCTGGTCCTGGCGGATCGCGCCGCGCTGGCCTGCGCCGTCTGGAACCTGCTGGATAATGCCGTGAAGTACTCTCCGGGCTGCCCAACTGTCTGGGCCGACGTCGAAGGCACCACAGGCTGCGCCGCGATTCGTATACGCGATTGCGGACCCGGAATTCCAGCAGCGGAGCAGCCGCTTATCTTCGAAAAATTCGTCCGTGGCGAAGCGGCCAAGCAATCGGCGATCCGTGGCACCGGCGTCGGTCTGGCCATGGTGCGGCATATCGTGGCGGCGCATGGCGGTGAATTGCGGCTCGAGAGCAAGGTCGGCGAAGGCAGCGCGTTCACTATGCTACTGCCGGAGGTGATTTGAGATGACCCGAATCCTGGTGGTAGAAGACGAGGCGGGAATCGCTTTGGGGTTGAAGAACGAACTCGCTATGGAAGGCTATGATGTGGAGGTGGCGCACGATGGGCAGACAGGTTTGGAACGCGGGCGAAGCGGCGGCTTCGATCTGATCGTTCTGGATGTCATGCTGCCGAAGAAGGACGGTTACTCCGTGTGCCGTGAATTGCGCCAGGCCGGGAACCGCACGCCGATTCTGATGTTGACCGCCAAAACGCTGGAAGCCGAGAAAGTTCTCGGCCTCGAACTGGGAGCGGACGACTATGTTACCAAGCCCTTTGGCTCGCTGGAACTCCGGGCTCGAGTGCGCGCTCTGCTGCGCAGGGCCGCTGGCGATGCGCCGGATGTCTACTGCTTCGGCGATGTCGAAGTAGACTTCACGCGCGCCGAGGTGCGCCGTGAAGGCAGCCTGGTTGAGACCACGCCTTTCGAATTTAAGCTTCTTTCCGCATTCGTTCGCCGCCGCGGCCGCATCCTCACCAGGGAGCAGTTGCTCGACGGAGTTTGGCGGCCGGACAGCTCTCCCAGCGACCGTGCGATCGACAACCACATCATGAATCTGAGGCGGAAGTTTGAACCAGACCCGCAACAACCACGTTATCTCGTGAGCGTGCGCGGGCTGGGCTACCGCTTTGATGGTTGACTTCTAAAATCTGACAGGATTCTGACCATTCTCCGAAATGGCTCAGACTTCAAAACTTTAGTCTGGATTCGAGGTGAACAAGATGCGACGAACCAATATTTTGATTCTGGCGCTTTCCACGGCGCTCACAGTGCTGGAGGGTGCTCAAAGCAGCCCAGAGGCGCAGCTTCAGGCAGCCATAAACCGCGAGACGGTAGAGGGCGATCTGAAGGGTGCCATCGAGCTGTTTAAGAAACTGGCGAAGAACAACAACCGCGCAGTGGCTGCAAGAGCGCTGCTCCACATGGGACAGTGCTACGAAAAGTTAGGCGATGCGGAGTCGCGCAAGCCTTACGAACGTGTGCTGCGGGAGTATGCGGACCAGAAGGAGGCTGTGCTCGAAGCGCAAACCCGCTTGGCCTCTCTTCGCAGGCTTCCCACCTCGAGTGTGATCTCGTACCGTCAGGCTTGGGCGGGTCCGAAAGCGGATACAGAAGGGACGGTTTCTCCCGACGGGCGCTACCTTTCTTTCCCGGATTGGGAAACCGGCAATCTGGCCCTGCACGATCTGGTAACCGGCACGGACCGCCTGTTGACCAGCGACGGAACTAATTCGAAATACGCAGAGCGATCTGCGATTTCGCGGGACGGCAAACTCGTGGCCTTCGCACGATTTAACGGAAATGATCATTATGCCCTGTGGCTTGTCGACTTGCAGAAGGGGACTTCAGCACCTCCGCAACGCCTCTACGACAGCGAAGATAGCGAATGGATGGCTCCCTACGACTGGTCACCCGACGGTAAGTGGATCGCCGTACTGATCCACACAAAGAACCGGACCGCCTTGATGGGTCTGATTTCCACTGCGGACGGATCATTAAAGGTTGTGAAATCAGTATTCTGGCAGGGCACTGGAAGAATTGCCTTTTCGCCCGACGGCAAGTTTCTGGCCTACGACCTTCCAGCCGCCGAATCTTCACGTCAGCGCGATGTCTACGTACTCGGCGTCGACGGCAGCCGCGAAACCCCAGCCGTCGTGCATCCTGCGACCGACAGAATGGTGGGATGGTCGCCGGATGGTAGTCTCTTGCTGTTTACGAGCGATCGCACCGGGTCCGTCGGCCTGTGGAGCATCGGCATTTCGGACGGAAAGCCACTGGGATCTCCGAAACAGATCAAGCCAGACGGCTTCCGAGGAGGGGAAACCATGGGCTTGACCGCATCCGGGGCGCTCTACTTCGGATCGAGAGTTTCAGGGGTGGACGTCCAAATCGCTTCCTTCGATTTTGCGACTGGACAATTGCTATCGCCCCCAGTGAACCCGATTCCGGATTTCATGGGCTCCAACCAGCTTCCCGATTGGTCTCCAGACGGAAAATTTCTGGCCTATCGCTCGCGGCGAGTAACCGCTACGCCGGGCACGTTAATCGCGATTCTTTCCATGGAGTCGCGCCAGGTTCGGGAGTTGACCTCCGAAATGGGCTTCGTCACTTTTCTGCGCTGGTCGCCCGACGGCCGTTTCCTCGCGGTCGATGGAACCGATCTCAAGGGAAGGCGGGGAATTTTTCGGATCGATGTTCAGAGCGGTGCGGTCTCGCCTATCGTACTTAAGGGGTCAGAAAGTTTTATTAATTTTCCAGATTGGTCACTGGACGGCAAGAAGCTCTACTACAAGCAATCCTCAGCTAACGGGACCAGCGCGTTATTCGAGCGGGATCTTGCCTCTGACGAAGAGCGTGAAATTGCCGGCGGTAAGAATCTTAATGCAGTGAAGCTCTCTCCTGATGGGAGATGG
>JBKJSR010000570.1:0-6126 GCA_046594355.1 Bryobacter sp. | reverse complement strand
AGTGATTTGTAAGTGCTGCCTTAGCTGCTTAGAAGGCAAATGCTCTATCCACCTGAGCTACGGGTACACTTCCTCTACTAGTCTAAGGGTAGGTCGAGCACGACACAACTCCACTCGCCTTCGGTTCGCTCGCTGGGCGTGCCAGGACCGAAGACTTGCTTGACCAAATTTGCCTCTTCGATGCCAAAGCCGGCCAGCACTACTCGGCCACCGGGCTTTGCGGCGCGGAGGATTTCATCGGCGAAATTGATGAGCACACTGGGGCTGATGTTGGCCGCTACCAGATCAAAGCGCTCGCCGGCCAGACAGTCCGGCATGCCTTGTACCACCGCCACTCCGCTGAGTTGTCTGGTGAGGTGGCAACTGTCGTCTTCAATGTCGACGCCTACGATAAAGCCCGCGCCCAGGAGCTTGGCCCCAAGCGATAATAACCCCGCGCCACAGCCCAGATCGAGCACACGCATGCCCGGTGTCAGGAACTCTTCGATGGCCACGAGACATTGGCGCGTGGATGGATGCTCCCCACTTCCACAGGCCGCTCCGTCCTGATAGTGAATGCGCCAGCGCCCCGGTGGCGTTGGCTCTTCGCTCCACGACGGCGTGAAGAAAAAACGCTCCCCAACCAGGCGGCTGGTCCAGACCATGTGGCTGATCGTGATCCAGTCTGTCGCGTCCTCCTGTACTTCAACTCCAAAGCCGGCGGCCTGCTCTCTTCGGTCAAAACTGGCTCGCAGCGTCCAGCGGCCTGCGCCTTCTTCCACTTCGGAAATGCCCGTGGTGCCGGCCTCGAACAGATCGGCGATGAGGATGTCTTTTTGTTCTTCTCCCACAGGGAGGACAACAAAAAAGTTTGCCACCTAATTCTTTGCGAAGCGTTTGAAGAAGCTCGCATCTTTCCAGCGCGGCGCTTCGGTCGAATTAGCGGACGAAGTGATGATCGAGGTCAACACGCGGTTGTACTTTGCAGCGGCTTCCCTGTCGATGGGTTGCGCAAGATCGTCTGCTGGTGAGTGGTAGCGTTCGGTCAACCAGGCCTGGATCTGCTTCTCCTCGGGTGTTCCCTTTTTGTATCCGAACTTGAAAGCGAGGGCCGGCGTGCCGTTGCGGATAAAGCTGTATTGATCGCTGCGAATGAAACTGTTGCGCTCGGGTGCGGGATCGGGCCAGACTTCAATGCCGGCGCTCTCAGCACCCTTGCGGGCAAGGTCGCCGAGAGTCGATTCGTCCGCGCCGAGAATGATGAGACTCTTCAAGGGGAAGAGCGGCAGGAACATGTCCATGTTCAGATTGCCCACTACCTTCGCATTTTTTTCTTTGCCAAACACGGGATGCTGCGCGTACCACGTGGAGCCGAGCAAGCCCTTCTCTTCACCCGTGAGCGCGATGAACGCGATACTGCGCTTGAGCGGCAGATTTGCTTCTTTGATGTGACGTGCGGCCTCAATCAGGCTCGCTACGCCACTCGCATTGTCCATAGCCCCGTTGTAAATCTGGTCGCCTTTCAACTTGTCGTTCACACCCAGATGATCGAGGTGCGCGGAGACCACGATGAATTCATTTCTGAGCAGCGGATCGCCGCCGGGGCGGATCCCGATCACGTTGACACTTTCGACTTTCGATTGCGTATAGGCCGATCTGACAAGCAGCTTGCCCTTGAGCGGAAAGTGGGGCAGCGGCTTTTTTTCACCCGCAAGCGCAAAGATTTCTTTGATCGTATGTCCGGTGCCGGCAAAGAATTTGTCGGCATGCGCGGCGTTGATCGTGATGCCGATTTTGAGGCCATCTTTGGACGAACTCTTCTCGTCGATCGCCATAGCCGGCATCAGACGGGCCAGCGTGGCGCGAGCCCACGGAATGTCGCTGGCGCGCGGATTTGCTATGGCCGCAGTGCCCACAGCACCTGCCGCCAGCAGCGCGGCGCTGCGTTCGGCTGCGCTCTGGTAATGACTCGCCAGCGCTCCGGGGATGCCGTCCGGCTGGCCGCCGATAAAGACGGCGATCTTGCCCTTGAGGTCTACATCCTTAAAGTCGTCGTAGTTATGTTCGGGAATCTTCATGCCGTAGCCGACAAAAACCATTTCGGCTTCTACCTTGGGGGCGGGCGCACTGCGGATGCCGATGTTGGCGTCTTCACCCAGCGTGAGCTTCTCTGCTTTGCCGTCGCGGGTGAGCGTGATACTGCACTTCGACTCATCGATCTGACGCTTGATGAATCGTACTTTCTGCATGGGGCTGGACGCGCTGCCGCCCGGAAGCAGGCCAACCTTTTCAAACTCGCCTGCAACATAGCGTGCGGCTGTCGCATAGCCTTCGCTGCCTATGTCGCGGCCCTGCAATTCATCACCGGCCAACATCGCAATGTGCACCCACCAGCGTTTTCCTTCTTCGGTGAGATTCACTTCTCCAATGCGTTCGGCGGCACCCACGGCCAGGGCGATGGCCAGGGTCAATACGATAGGGCGAATTTTCATGCGCTTGCTCCAGTCTGTTTTGCGGCTTTGTATTTTTGGCGGATTTCGCGAATCTCCAGCACATGCTCTTCGGTGTGGTGCACATGATCGCGGAACAAATCGAGCAGGATGATCGGCCCGGTAACGGCGTGCGTCCCCTGACGGCTCCATGCTTCCGGTGTGAGGTCTTTCAGTAACTCATAGTTTTCCGCACGCACGCGGCGGAACATCTCAAGGGCACCGGAAAACTTGCGCTGGCGGTAGTTTAATTTCTCCGCCCAAGCATTTCCGTCGAAAGGAACGATGCCCGGGTTATCCTCGGCAATCATCATGCTGAAGCGGCCATGGCCCACCATTTCGGTATCCATCAGGTGACAGACGAGCGAGCGAACGCCCATCGCCCCGGGCTCCGGCTGGAAGTCCAGCTCAGCGCCGGCGGCACCCGTTGTCAGGGAGGCGAGAAACTCGCCGCCGCGCCGGAATCGTTCCAGCAATTCCTCAACTTCACTCATCGATAGTGTCCCTCAGTAGTAATCGGAACAGGACATGTAATAGCCACACTGCCTGCAGAACAGCTTGCATTTGAGTTGCTCGAGGCGGAGGCTGCACAGCGGGCAATACAGCATGGGCTGATCTTCCGGCTGCGGTTCCGCGTTTTCCCGCAAGGTGTCGCGTTTGGCTTGGTCCTGCTCCATACCTCAACCATTATATGAACGGCGCTACAATCGTGGCCATGCGGCGGCCTCTTGCAATATTCACACTTCTCGGCATGCTCCTCGCTTGTGGAACTGCCCAACAGATTTCAAAGCGCACACCGAACGATGCACTGATCCCGCGCGATCCCGTTCGCGGCAAGAACGGCGCGGTCGCCGGCGGCACCGCCGCTTCGGTCGATGCGGGGATGCGCATCTTGAAGATGGGCGGCAATGCGGTGGATGCCGGCGTCGCGACGATGTTCGCCGCCGCCGTCGCCGAATATTCTCATTTCGGTTTTGGTGGAGAAGCTCCAATTCTGATCCGCACCAAAGAGGGGAAGGTCTTCACGATCAGCGGCGTGGGTACGATGCCGAAGCTGGGAACCCCCGAGTTTTTCAAGAAGCACCAACTGGAAGAACTGGAAGTGGATTCCACCGAGCCCAATGGACTCGCCCGTTACTTGCCCGTCACCGGACTTTTGCCCGCCATCGTTCCCGGCATGGTGGAGGCCGGCCTCGTGGCCCTGCGCGAATTTGGGACCCTCAGTTTTGAACAGGTGATCGCTCCTTCGATTGAGCTGGCCGACGAACAGGTGGTCGACGACATGCGCGCCGCAGTGGTGCGTTATGCGCGGCCCTTCTTTGATCGCTGGCCCACTTCGAAGGCTTATTTCATGCCCGATGGCCAGTTGCCGCGCCCTGGTGAAATCTTCAAGCAACCGGCACTCGCGAGGACTCTGCGCGCCATGGTGGCCGCCGAACAACGCGCCGCCGCACTCAAGAAGCCGCGCACTCTCGGCATCGACGCCGTGCGCGATTATTTTTATCGCGGCGAACTGGCACGCAAGATCGATGCGTTCTCACGAGCTAACGGCGGATTGATCCGCTACGAAGATCTCTCGACTTTTCGCCTGAAGCCCGAGCCTTCGCTTGCCGGCACCTACAAGAATTACACCATCTACAAGCCTGGTTTTTACACCCAGGGTCCTGCGGCAATCCAGATGCTTAACATGATCGAACACATGGATATTGCCAAGATGGGCTTTGGAACGGAGGAGTACATTCATCAACTCACCGAGGCAATGAAGCTGGCTTATGCGGATCGCGATGCCTACTATGGCGACCCCAATTTCACGAAGGTGCCGAGTGAAGAATTGCTCTCGAAAGAATATGCGGCCGAGCGCTACAAGATGATCGGCGAGCTGGCCAGTCTCGACTTCCGCCCTGGCAAAGTGAAGGGCGCAAACGGGACCCATCCATCGCAACAGGATCTGGTACAGCGCCGTATCGACGACGCGCTGATGTATGGCGACACCACCTCGGTGAATGCGATCGACAAGGACGGCGTCCTCTTCAGTGCCACGCCCAGTGGCGCTGCGCTGCCTAGCGTGATCGTCGGCGACACGGGGATCCCGCTCACACAGCGTGCGCAAAGCTTCTACCTGATCGGCGGGCATCCCAACGATGTCGCCCCCGGCAAACGTCCGCGCGTTACGTTAACGCCGTCGCTCGTTTTGAAAGACGGCAAGCCCTATATGGTGATGGCTACTCCCGGTGGCGACAACCAGGATCAGAGTCTCACGCAGATGTTTCTGAACGTGGTCGAGTTTGGCATGGACGCGCAACAGGCCGTGGCGGCCCCGCGCTTTCAGTCTCGTCACCTGGTTTCCAGTTTCGACAATCATGCGATGAATCCGGGCAGCCTGCTGGTAGATGAGCGCTTTGGCAGACCTGTGGCGCTGGGCCTGAAGAATCGCGGCCATCGCGTCGAGTTCCGCTCGCGCTTTTCATCCGGTGCCGCTCCAACCTTGATCCGCCTCTTGCCCGACGGCACCATCGAAGCGGGTGCGGACCCTTACGCCTTCCGTGTTGCCAAGGCCTTTTAAAGACCGGTGGGGAACGCCATTATCGTTGCCGGCCATGCCATCGTGCATGACCTTGAGCGCGTCGCCCAAGACGACGGCTGGTATCTGTTCGACTTCCAGCGCGGAGAGCCCGAGCGCTATATCGGACACATCCGGAGGGCTGTCGAAGAAGCCGCCGCAGACTCCGCCGCCCTGCTCATTTTTTCTGGCGGATCTACACGCAAGGAGGCCGGCCCGCGAAGCGAGGCGCTCAGCTACTGGTTGGTCGCCGAGCACTTCCACTGGTTTGGGCACCGCTCTGTTCGCGCCAGAGCCTATCTCGAAGACTTTGCCCGCGACAGCTTTGAGAACCTCTTGTTTGGCATCTGCCGCCACCACGAGATTAGCGGCGACTTGCCCGTACACGTGACCGTGGTGGGTTGGGAATTCAAGCGCGTGCGCTTCGAGGATTTGCATCGCGAGGCCATTGGCTGGCCACGCGAACGATTTCTCTATGTGGGTGCCAACGATCCCGTGGACATTGCTCAGGCTCGCGAAAGTGAACAACGCGCGCAAGCCAAGTACATCGCGGATCCCTACAGTCTCGGCGAAGAATTCCGCGCGAAGAAGCAGGAGCGCAATCCGTTTCGCCGCCAGCATGGCTATGCAATCAGTTGTCCGGAGATGTTTACGGAGGATAAGCCATGGCGTTAGCCAGTGTCGTTGCAGCGATGACACCGGAGGGATTGAATGTCCGGGCCTGGGTGTCCATGGCCTCGTTCATCCCAACGAAGGCACCACGCGCCCGGCGAGCTTGATTTTGGTAACGGCCGCAGCGTGCGCGACTTCGACTGCTCCACTCGCGGTACCGGGATCGGTGGGGCATCATCCTGGCTGGACGCTTGCGCATGGGTGCAGTTGTGGCTTCGGTTCGCGAGTGCTTTGGCTCCGATCGCCGAAGGCGTGCGCTTGATTTGCACGCAGGCTCAGGATCCAGGAGTAGACTACGCAATCGAAGGTGCGGCGCAGTTCTTCGGCATCGGAGTGGCGAATGTCGTCTCCATGCCGCTTCCCGAAATGGTCGAGAATGGCGGCGGTATGGCGAAGCGGTGCCAGCAGGCGCTCGCCCATCTTCGC
>JBKJSR010000282.1:0-2511 GCA_046594355.1 Bryobacter sp. | reverse complement strand
CCACAGGCTGTGCCGGGTTACTTGAGCTTAACCGCCGGCGAACGAAAACTGGTCGAATCAGCCGGACAAAACTCGAGCTGGATTCAACTCGCTGCGGTTGGCAATGCCGCTGGCGGGAAAGCGATTCGTCTCCTCACGATTGAGGCTCCTCGCGGCAGATTGCGCTTCACGTACGACACCGTCAACGCCGGAAGACTAAGCGAGGAAATCGAACTGACATGAGTACTGTCGAACACAAAGAAAAAGCGAAAGAACTCGGCACCATCGGCATCTGCCTGGTAACGGTGAGCGATACGCGCACAGAAGAGACCGACCTCAACGGCAAGTACCTCAGAGCTGAAATAGAAGCGCTCGGCCACCGCGTCGCCGGCTATCGCATCATCAAGGACGAACCGAATCAGGTAGCTGAAGCGCTCGACAGCTTTGCCGCCGGCGATTGCCAGTTAATCCTCTTCAACGGCGGCACCGGCATCTCTCCGCGCGACACCACATTTGACGTCCTCTCCCGCAAGCTCGAAAAAACATTGCCCGGCTTTGGAGAACTCTTCCGCATGTTTAGCTTTGAAGCGGTTGGCGCCGCCGCCATGCTCTCCCGCGCAACGGCAGGCACTTACAAAGGTAAAGTAATATTCTCCACACCGGGATCCACCAACGCAGTCCAACTGGCTTGGGAAAAATTAATCCGCCCCGAACTCGAGCACCTTGCGTGGGAAGTAGGACGCAAGTAAACTAGAACGCATGACCAATCTGGGTAAAAAACTTCCTCTACTTCTCGCTGGCTTGCTGGTAATCGTTCCCGCATTCTCGCAAAGCGAAGAAGATCTCGACAAAGCAATGAAGACGGTGGGCAAGACCATGGGCGAACTCCGCAAAGCAAACGAAGCCAAGGACGAAGCCTCTCTCAAGGCGGGTGGAGCTACTCTCGTCGAGCAGTTCATGATTGCGGCCAAATTTTTTGACAGCCACAAAATGACAGAAGCCTCTGAAATGAATGCCAAAACTCTCACTGCCGCAAAGGCGCTTGCCGATGGTAGCGGCACCATGGCCGGCGTCAGTTCAACCTGCAAGGGTTGCCACGATCAGTATCGCGAGAAGCTCGCCGATGGCAGCTACAAGACCAAGATGAGCCACTAAGGCTTTTGAGGCTGATTTCGATTTAACCTGCGGGCTCGATGATTGCACTCATCGAGCCCTTTGAATTTTCCATGCGATGATCCGGCCCGTATGCGATCACTTGGTCTCGTGCAAATTCCGCCATCGCCAGTTCCACGGTCATCAGAATTGTACGGCCCTTCTCGTCCACTTCAGAGGCATGATCCAGCGCCTGTTGAAAGCTGAAGAAGAAAAGTTTTTGCAGCATCTCGATTACATAGTCGTAGGTGTGTGCATCGTCGTCGAGCAAAACCACATGAAACATCGGTTCATGCGCGGTGATCGATTCGCGTTCCAGCTCGGGTGTGACTGTTGCTCCAGACATCCACGTATCAGAATCGCACGATTGCCGGGACTTTAGCGCAGCGTGCGCTTCTTTTCTTCCCCCAGATGCGGTGTGTGATTGAAGCCCGCAAGCGACCAGCCCGCCCCGCGATTCCGGAATACGCTAAACGAGCTGTTGTGCAACGACCCCGCCAATTCAAAAACCTGCCGCTCCGGTGCCTCAAACAATTTTGCAGTGGCAATCGCGATTGGCGTCGCCGAGCTCACCAGCGCAATACGCTCCGCCGATCCCCATGCATCCAATCCCCCAAACGCATCCAGAATCCGCTCGTGAAACTGCAACCAGCTTTCACATTCCAGGTGAAACTGACCGGTAATCCAGGCCCTCACTACCTTCAGGTCGCTTGGCCTCCAGGTCCGGTGTACGGGATGATCCGGGTCGGCCGCTTCCAACTGCAACGCTTCATACCCGGCCCGAAACTCTGTATCCAACTCCGCCAGTCGCGGCGCAATCGATGCATACACCGCATCGAGGTCAAACTCATTCCATCGCACGTCCACCGCCGGCGTTGCCGATAAAAAAGCCGCACTTTCCTGCTGTCTTCTCAGCCCTCCACTCAACACCAGATCGAAGTGAATCCCCTGCGTCTCAAACCACCGGGCCAGCAGCTCCGCCTGCTCCTGTCCAAGTTCCGACAGCCGGTCATAATCGCTCCGCAACCCCGCTTGGCCGTGACGGATCATATAAAGCTCTCTCATCCCTGCATGGTAAAGGATGGGCTCTCAGCTACTGCCTCTTGTACGAAACATTCGGAATCAGCCAGTTGTCGTCCTTGGCAAGTATTGCCCCATCCAGCCGATTCAACTCAATCGGTGACACAGGCATCGCCCGCGTGTCGATCTTGCCAAAGTCCATCGCTTGCGCTACCGGCCGCGGCGCTCCCACCATGTAGCCAATCAAAAATGCTATCGGTGCAAAAAAGCAGAATAGATAAAGCAAACTCATCAATTTCATGGATCTGACAAAGAGGTGCGTTTGACGGCGAAAGTTTCTCTCTCTAATTCGCGTCAAGA
>JBKJSR010000266.1:0-13518 GCA_046594355.1 Bryobacter sp. | reverse complement strand
TTCTGTACAAACTTGCACCAGATCGAAGCCGCGTAACATCGCCAACTCCCAGTGCATCGACTTCAGATACTCCAGCATCGCCGGGATACGAAACAACAAACTGGAATTGCTGCGCATTTGACGGGCGATTGATTGAAAGTAAATATCGTGTTCGAAGATGCAGCACATCAATCGCTGAAACCTGCAAGCGTATTGGCCAAGGTTTGTGTACTCAATCTGGAGTACATCGATCTTCCGGTTGCAAATCGTCCGCTGGATCAGCCACTCCAGATCTTCACTCGCAAACTCTGTGACTGCTCCCGGCCGCAAGCTGAAAGACATTCGCGGCTGGCCTGTCATGCGAACTACAAACTGCATGCTCGCAGTGTATTTACCCAACTCTTTGTGCGCCGCTTTCTCCCACTCTTCATCGATGAGAGCAATGAGATGCACCTCGGCGTGCTTGCTCAATTCGCGCACCGCAAGCTGCATAAAGACAGCGCCTCCGTGCGATGCCGGCGCAAGGCCATAAGGCGAAACCATCAGCACACGGGGCTTCTGGCTATCGATGTCTTGCGCTTCAAACCTGTCGCGATAGTAGCCGCCGAGCGGCCGGCGAAAGGCTTCCTCGTCCGTGATCACTGAGCGGCTCCGTGCCCGCCAGCGCGCACCACAAGCGCCTCCAATTTGAAGTGCCGCACGGAACAAGCCTGAAAAGTTCATCCTGCCCGGAGCATCGCCAAGCAGCATGCCGATCACGCCGGATGCGTAGCTCGCCACAAAGTGCTCCACCAGCATCTTGGGTGTGTGGATGTTTTTCCAGGCGAACAGAACAAAGTTCTTTCGCACGATCGAGTCGATATAGGCTTGCGAAAACTTCTTGCCAATCGTGCCCCGGTGCTCGTGCCAAACCTTGCTCTGCGGCTGATAAAGCACCCGCCAGCCCCGCTTCCATGCCTGATACCCCATATCCGTATCTTCGAGATAAAAGGGGCGCAGCAATTCGTCGAATGCTCCCAGCGAAAGAAACTTGCGGCGATCAAAAGCACAGGATCCGCCTCCCCCATAGAAGCAGGGAAAGAGGTCTGTTACTTCTTCATCGATCCGGTGCCGCAGCCCCAGTACCCCGCGCCGCCAATGTGCCTGCGTCAGCCCTGTCTCTTCGCGATTCCTCTTCGGGTCGGAGAAGAAAATCTGGCAGGACACAGCGAACACATCCGCTTCCGCAAATCCCTTCAGCAATGGCGCGAGAAAATCGGGCGCAACCCGCATGTCGCTATTCAGCAAGACAACAATGTCGTTGCCCGCTTCGCGAAAACCCCGATTCGATCCACCACCAAAGCCGAGATTCTCTGCCAGGGCAACTAGCTTCACACTGGGAAATCGCGATCTTACAAATTCGGCGCTCCCGTCACTGCTCCCGTTATCCACCACAATCACTTCGTTCCCGGGATGGCCGGCCATCGCTGCAATCACGCTCGGCAGATATTTCTCAAGCAGATCCTTGCCGTTCCAGTTCGGGATCACAACGCTTGCCGATTCATTGCGCGCCTTCACATCGGGCTCTAGTGCTTTTCGTCCAAACAGCTTCCAGAGGAGATCCGTGCCAAAGAGCGCAACCAGCTCAATCAGGATCAGGAAAGGGCTGAGCAGCAGCATGGGAAGCTGCCGCAGAACCCGCCGCAACGCAATCATGAGAACTTGGGTCCGAGGCCGAATGCCTTCCCCATCCGGATCCATCGCGATGCTTCAACCGCCGACAATTTTTCTTCGGCATCTTCCCGTTGTTTCTGCTCGCCTTGCGCCCAGTGTGTTCGCTCGATCACGGTGGCTTCCGCCTCATCGAGCTTCTTCTGGTATTCCCCCAGTTGGCTGGCTGCGAGCTTCAGATCCCCATCGAGCTTCTCGATGTGGGCGCTGAGCTTCGCTTCATTCCCGCGGCTCCATGCAAGATGTCTCGCCGACTCCGCTTCGAGCTCTTTCAGATTGGTCTCGTAAACCGACACGGCTTGCGCGAATTCGTGTTGCTGCTTTACGAGATCGCCTTCCACTCTCTCTACCGCCGTCGCCGCATCCTGCAGGCGCTGGTTCTGCGCCAGCGCCCATTGGTTCTTCGCCTCCAGCTCACCCTGCAAAGCCCGGAATTGATCCACCAGATTCTTGTGTTCGCTTCGTGATTCTTCAAGCCAGGAGTTCTTGGTGTGCAACTCCCCTTCGAGCCGCTGTATATGATGCTCGCGCTCGCGCAACACATTTGCGGCGGTTGGAACATAGACGAAAGAAGGTCCGCCCATCATCGGTTTAGCCGCACACACGGCAACAAAGAAATGGGCTTCTTCGGGTTTCGGTACCCCGCCCTCAAGTCGCAGCTCCGTTCCCACGCCACGCTCTAGCGGAAGAAACACCAGACCACTTGCATGGTTCTGCACGAAAAATGTCTGGTGCTCGAAAAACTCTCCCAGCACCTCGCGAAACTCTTCATACGAAAACTCATGTTCATGAAATGGGTTGGGCCCATTCAACTTACGGCTCTCGGCATAAAACGCAATGTTGGGCGTTGAGATGACGAGTTGTCCGCCCGGCTCAAGCACCCGCCGCGCTTCGCTAAGCAACCCCCGGTAGTTACTAAGATGCTCTATGACTTCAAAACAGACTGCCAGTTGAAAGCTGGCATCGGCGAAGGGCAATTGCTCAAGGCTCGCCACTTCGAATTTCAAGTTCTCTGCGGTGTATTGCCGCCTCGCCTCGAGGATCGCCTCCTCGGCGAGATCCACGCCTACGACGCTCCTGGCTTTTAGCGCTAGCTCCGCCGCACCATAGCCGCTGCCGCAACCAAGATCGATCACCTTCTTGAAGCGGCACAGCCGTGCGGCAAACAGATAGCGCGAGACATGTTCATTCCACAAGTCGATATCTACTTTGCCGGGGATCACCCGCTCGCCGGTAAACTCAGCCACGTTTCACATCTCCTAGCCGCGCATTCACTTCCACCCGGCAGGGCAGGTGCAGGTAGCCATAAACCTGGCCTTCCCCATGCCCCATCTGCAACACCAGAGCATTGTCGATCCAGTCGCACATTTTGTAATTCAACAGACTCCCATCGGCAATCGCCGGCGAAAACGAAAAGTGCGATGGATACAGCTCCGGGATCTCCAGATGAAAGTCTACTGTAACCGTATCGCCAGGCCCCATCGCTGGTAGTTCGTGCCCCTCGCGAATTGTATTCGACCCTGCAAAATCGATGCCCATGTGGTTTCGCATCATGAATCCGATATTCGGCAGCGCAATCCATTCCTTGGCCTTCGCGCTGATCCTCACAATGCACTTGGTGTTGGGCTCAAGCATGCCTGCGGGCCGTCCGATTTCATCCAGCACCGCAATCCCCATGATCTCCGCACGCCCGTCCCCGTGCCGGTGATCGATGTTCGGGATCTTGGTCACAATCTCCGGCGCGTTGCCTGCGCTTGTGGCTGACTCGAGGCGTTGCTCCGCCTGATGCTCTACAAAGTTAGAATCCTTCGCTGTCATGTCGGCAAGGTATTTGGCCACCACCACTTCAGTCGATCCGATGTCGCGAATCTGTCCGTGTTCGAGCCACATCACCCGGTCCCCAATCGCTTTCACGTCGCCCATCGAGTGGCTAACGAACAGGATGGTCACTCCTCGCTGCCGCAACTCGTGAACCTTGCGCAGACACCGCTGACGGAAGTACACATCTCCTACCGCAAGTGCCTCGTCTACCAGCAGGATTTCCGGATCGACATGGATGGCAACTGAGAAAGCCAAGCGAACCGCCATGCCACTCGAATAGGTTTTTACCGGCTGATCGAGAAAGTTTCCGATCTCGGCAAACTCTTCGATTGCCTGAAAGCGCTTTTGAGTTTCGTCGTGAGATAGCCCCAGAATTGCCGCATTGAGGTAAACATTATCGCGGCCGCTGAATTCGGGATTGAAGCCCGATCCGAGTTCGAGCAGCGCGGCAACCCGCCCAGTTACTTTTGCCTCCCCTTTGGTTGGTTGCAGGATCCCCGCGATGATTTGCAGCAGCGTGCTTTTTCCAGATCCATTCTCGCCAATGATGCAAAAGGTCTCGCCGGCTGCAATCGAAAAGTTGACTTGGTCCAGCGCTTTGAATTCGCGGTGCTTCTTCACCTGATTCAGCGTCAGGAGTTCCTTGAGCCGGTCCGAAGGTGCATCGTAGATCGCATAGCTCTTCGATACGTTTTTAAACGAAATTACGGGTTCTGTCTTAGGTGAGCCCACGGTTTTGAGGTTATGGTTTTCCCTTCATGTTTGACAAGCATGCCGCTTCGCCTCTAGCCTAAAAGGGTAGCCAGTGTTTTGGCTGCCTTTGCCGGCGTAGCTCAGAGGTAGAGCGAGGGTCTCATAATCCCTAGGTCGGAGGTTCGAGTCCTCCCGCCGGCACCAAGCATCTTTCCTAATTCTCCCCCACAAGCATCTGGTAGATCCGCTGCAGCTCATCCTGCGAGTAGTATTCGATCTCGATGCGTCCGCGTTTCTGGTTTTTCGCGTTGATATTCACCCGCGTTCCCAGCACTCGTTGCAGTTCTTCTTCTGCTGCTTTTACATTCGGATCAATCTGTACTATTACGTCTTCTTTAATTTCCCTAGGCTCCGTCATGCTTTGTACCAGGCGTTCCGTCCCGCGAACCGACAATCCCTGGGTGGCAACTTTCTCGGCCACGCTACGTTGCAATTCTTCGGTAGGCAAGCCGAGGATTGCGCGCGCATGTCCCATCGACAGGCGTCCGTCTCCCAGCATGGCCTGCAGGTCTTCCGGTAAACGTAAGAGCCGTAAGAAGTTAGTGATCGTTGTACGATCCTTTCCCGTCCGGCGACCAATCTCTTCGTGTGTGAGTTGCAATTCGCGGCTCAGGCGGTCAAACGCCACTGCGGTTTCAATTGCGTTGAGGTCGTCCCGCTGAATGTTTTCAATCAGGGCGAGGGTCAGGATGTTTTCATCGGCAATATCTTGCACCAGCACGGGCACGGTTGCGAGACCGGCAATTCTCGCCGCTCTCCAGCGCCGCTCTCCGGCGACGATCTCAAAGCCATCCCCTTGCTTGCGGACAAGCAGCGGTTGCAGGATTCCGTTTGCCTTGATGCTCTCGGCGAGTTCGAAAAGCTTTTCCTGTTGAAATACGGTGCGCGGCTGTCGTGGATTGGCCTGGATGGCGTCGAGCGACACTTGTTGCAGGCCTGTCTTTGCCTCCATAACGGCTGCTGCCGTGACTGAGGCCGGAGTATTGCTTGGCCGACTCGGCAGCAATGCCGAAAGCCCCTTACCCAATACTCGACGCGGTTCTTGCGGCTTGTTCATTGGCCATGATCTCCTTTGCGAGTTTAATGTAGCTTTCCGCGCCCTTTGAGCGCACATCGTATGAGATGACGGGCTTGCCAAAGCTTGGTGCCTCGGCGAGGCGAATGCTGCGGGGAATCACCGTTTCAAATACCTGCTTGCCAAAGAATTCCCGCAGATCGGTGGATACTTGGCGGGTAAGATTCGTCCGGTCGTCGTACATGGTTAGCAGCACGCCCTCAATCGGCAACTCATGTTGAAAGGCCTCCCGGATTCTTTCAATCGTATCGATCAACTGCGAAACCCCTTCGAGCGCGAAGAATTCGCATTGTATCGGCACGATAATCGAATCTGCGGCGACAAGTGCATTAAGATTCAGCAGGTCCAGCGCAGGAGGGCAATCCAACAAAATGTAATGATAATCGTTCCGAACCTTGTGTAAGGCATCGCGAAGCCGGAATTCCCGCTCTGTAGCATCCACCAAATCTATGTTTGCCGCCACTAGATTTTTATCCGCTGGAATTAGAAATAGCCCCTCGAAATTGGTTGGAATGGCAGCTTCTGTGGCCGTGCAAGAGTTGGTCAGGATGTCGTAACAGGTTCGAGTAAGACCCTCTTTTGAAACCCCTACACCACTGGTAGAGTTACCTTGAGGATCGCAATCTACTAATAGTACCTTGAGCTCACAAAGCGCCAGCGAAGCCGCCAAGTTGATCGCGGTAGTTGTTTTCCCGACGCCACCCTTTTGATTGGTGATCGCGATGATTTTTCCCACGGGCTTATATTAGCACCTCATTCGCTGTCGCCACCGTTCCACGTGGAACCATAGAATCGATCCGCCTTCCGATAAGAGCTTGTTTCAATTTCAATGTTCTTTAACCCTCATCGCCGCAGAAAAAATGCAGGACCTGCAATTCTAAGCTTTATGCGTGTGCTTGGATAGGTCAGTGCATCGCTCCTGAGCTTTTGCAATTTCTATTTTTGATGGATGCGTAGCTTCTCGCAGTTCTGAATCAGCAGTTGGTGCATCCAAAACGACTCCAATTGTTTTACGTGAAACATAAACAGGAGCGATCAGCTCAAAAGTTGAGGCTTCTACGACCGATTTCAATCAATCTGTTTTGCACCCGAATTCAAGCATCCAAGAGTAAAGCGGCTTTCCTGGAAAACTGCTGTCCCCTCAACGGTTGACTGCCCGCCCGAGTTTTCAACCCAACTGTCGAAGCACGAAGACTACCCCACAGGTGATTCACTTTAAAGCTTGCTCGAGGGCTGCGTGTGCCACGTGGAACATGAGCGGTGGCAATCTGAACTCAGTTCAAGCCCTAAAATGCGACAACCCCTAAATGTTGAATCGCCAATGAGCTAGAAAGTTCTGATAGATGCCTCCAGAATCGAAGTAAAGCCAACGCCGTCTCGAATTTGCGATTTTTCAATGCATCAAAGGATTGATCGGGGCAGCGTGTGCCACGTGGAACATGTGAGGTGGCAATCTGAACGCAGTTCAAGCCCTAAAAATCGACAACCCCTAAATGTTGAATCGCCAAAGAGCTAGAAAGTTTTGATAGATGGCTCCAGAATCAAAGTAAAGCCAACGCCGTCTCGAATTTGCGCCCCACTTTCATTTACTCAAAAGCCTGATCGTGGGCTGCATGTGCCACGTGGAACATCAGCTGTGGCAATCTGAACGCCGATCAAGCTCCTAGAAAACGACAACCCCTAAATGTTGGACCTCAAAAGAGCTAGGAAGTTTTGATAGATGGCTCCAGAATCGAAGAAAGCCAACGCCGTCATGAATTCGCGCCCCATTTTCATTCCATCAAAAGTCTGATCGGGGGCTGCATGTGCCACGTGGAGCATCAGCGGTGGCAATTTGAACATAGCTCAAGCCCTAAAAAACGACTACCTCTAAATGTTTCACCGCCAAAGAGCTAGTAGGTATCAATAAGGGGCCCCAGATTCGAAATAGAGCCAACGCCCTCTCGAATTCACCCCCGTTTTCATTTCATCAAAAGCCTGATCGGGGCAGCGTGTGCCACGTGTAACATCAGCGGTGGCAATCTGAATAACAGATCAAGTCCCTAGAAAACGACTACCCTAAATGTTGGACCGCCAAAGAGCTAGAAGGTTTTGCTAGATGGCCTCAGAATCAGAGCAAATTCAAGGACCTTTCGAATTCCCACCGCGTTTTCATTTCATCAAAGGCCTGATCGGGGGCAGCATGTGCCACGTGGAACATCTGCGGTTGCAATTTGAACACAGTTCTAGTCCGGCTGAGCAAGCTTGACCCCGGTTGCTTCCGGTTCAGGCCCAAGACGAATCGTCCATCTAAATTAAGTCAATTGTGACCTGCAACGAACCGGAAACCAACACACTCCTGCTTGATCAAATTCAAATCAAATTCAGTTTGATGCGTTGAACTGCGATGAGGAGGCTTCGAGCCCTGATCCTGGAAACGGCACTTGCAAGATGTGATCTCTCGAAAGCCGTTGGGTCCAATTGGAAGTTTTGCGGCTCTTCGGCTAAGCAACGGGTGTGTGGCCTCGAAGCGCCAGTAGCCCTTATCAGGCCTCAGGATGCGATTGGGCCATAGCAACGGCCGGAAGGAGCCTGGTCCCATCTGGGGCAAGAACGAAATGCAGCCAAACGCACAAATGTTCCACGTGGAACGCAAAAACTAACGCGAAGACTTTGCCATTGTCAGGTATACATCGAGAATCGATACAGCCGCCGGCGTTACTCCAGGAATCCGGCCCGCATGCCCCAACGTTGTCGGCAAAACTCGCATCAACTTTGCTCGCACCTCATTCGAAAAGCCAGGAATCGATGCGTAATCGAAGTCTGCCGGAATCTTCCTCGATTCCCCCTCGCGCAATCGAAGAACCTGCCGCTGTTCCTGTGCAAGATACCCCTCATACTTAATCTCAGTCTCCACCGTAGTCAGCAATCCGGCTTTTAACGGCGATTCCAGTTTCATTTCCAAAAAACCCTGGATCTGCACAATTCGCGCATCCTGCCGTCGAAGCCACTCCGCCAACATCGGCCGGTCATCGAAATCAAGCTCCAACCCACCCACTCGCCCAGGCCCCACTCTTTGCCCCTGAAGCAAATGGATCAATCGCTGCTTCAACTCCAGCTTCTCTTCCAGCCGTCTCACCCGCTCCCCACTCGCCAAACCTAGCCGCTGCGAAATTGGCGTCAGCCGCTCATCCGCATTGTCGATCCGCAAATGCAAGCGAAATTCCGCCCGAGACGTGAACATACGATACGGCTCGTCCGCACCCTTGCTCACCAGATCGTCCACGAGAATGCCGCCATACGCCTCATTCCTGGCCAAAACTACCTCACCCACCCCTGAAATCTTGCTCGCGGCATTCAACCCAGCCAGTAAACCTTGAATTCCAGCCTCTTCATAACCACTGGTTCCATTGATCTGCCCGGCCAAGTATAGACCGGGATACCGCTTCACTTCCAACCGATGGTCCAGTTCCCTCGGATCAATCGCATCGTATTCAATCGCATACCCTGGCCGGATCATCTCCGCATCTTCCAACCCTTCGATCGAAGCAAGCATTGCCGCCTGCACATCAATCGGCATGCTGGTCGACATCCCGTTCACGTAGACTTCATTCGTATCCAATCCTTCGGGCTCAAGAAAGATCTGATGCCGGATACGGTCTGGAAACTTGACTATTTTATCTTCTATGCTCGGGCAATATCGCGGCCCCACGCCCTCGATCTGGCCGCTATACAGAGGGCTTCGGGGAATTGCCGCCTGCAACACCGCATGTGTCTTTTCGTTCGTATAAGCGATATGGCACTGAATCTGCTGCCGTACAATCGAATCCGTCAAAAAGCTGAAGGGAGTCGGCACTGCATCCCCATGCTGCACTTCAAACTTCTTCCAGTCCACGGTCCGGCCATCGAGACGCGGCGGCGTGCCCGTCTTCAACCTCGTCCACGCCAGCCCAAGCTTGCGCAACTGATCGGCCAGCAGGTTGCTCGGTGCCTCTCCATTCCTGCCGCACGAATACTGCGTCTCGCCCACATGTGCCACGCCCTTCAAAAAAGTGCCAGTCGTTACAACCACGGCACCACTGATCAAATCACGACCATCGGTAAGACGAACACCGTTCACCTTGTTTCCATCCTCAAACAAAAACGCCGCAACCTCCGCCTGAAGCATCCGCAGATTCGGCTCCTGCTCAAGAATTTCCTTCATCCTGATCCGGTAAAGTTTTTTGTCGCACTGCGCGCGCGGGCTCCAGACGGCAGGGCCGCGCCCCGTATTCAGCAGGCGAAACTGAATGCCCACCGAATCGGCAACTTCACCCATCACACCGCCCAGAGCGTCGATTTCGCGCACCAGGTGGCCCTTGGCGATCCCGCCAATGGCTGGATTGCAGGACATCTGGGCAATCAGATCGATGTTCATCGTGATCATCGCCGTCTTCAAACCAAGTCGCGCACACGCCCTCGCCGCCTCACAACCAGCGTGGCCTGCACCAACAACAATCACGTCATATCGGGTTTGCTTCATAGGAAACTGCATTTTTGGAAGCCTTCAGCCTTATTCTAGCTTTTGGAGGCTAATTCTCACTTGAACATCTTGATCGTCGGATCCGGCGGCCGCGAACACGCCATCGCCTGGCGTTGCGCCCAGGAAGGCCATAAGGTCTACTGCACTCCCGGCAATCCCGGCATCGCCCAAGTCGCTGAATGCATCCCGCTCGCTTCTCAAACTCCAGCACACTTTCTAGAGCTTGCGAATCTGATCGACGCCGACCTTACCATTGTCGGCCCGGAAGCACCCCTGGTTGAAGGCATCGTGGATCACTTTGAGTTACACGGACGCCGCATCTTTGGGCCCACCAGTCGTGCCGCCCAGCTTGAAGGCAGCAAATCCTTCTCAAAGAATTTCATGGCGCGCCACGCTATCCCCACTGCCCGCTTTCAGGTCTTCGACACACTGGAAGAAGCCCGGCTCGCCCTAGCCCGCTTTGAATACCCGGTGGTCCTCAAGGCCGATGGCCTTGCCGCCGGCAAAGGCGTCGTAATTGCCAAAAACAAACCGGAGGCGCTCGATGCTCTCGAGGCCCTCTTCTCCGGCAGCCTGGTCGGCTCAGCCGGTTCGCGCGTCCTGATCGAAGATTTCTGGCGCGGCGAAGAAGTGAGTTTCATCGCAATCTGCGACCACGACACCGCGCTCCCACTTGCTCCCACACAGGACCACAAGGCTATTTTTGACCATGACGAAGGGCCCAACACCGGTGGCATGGGAGCCTATTGCGACGACCGCCTCCTCACTGCGGAGCAAAAGTCCTATGTCATGGAACACATCATTCTCAAAACTTTGCGTGGCATGGCCGCCGAGGGAGCTCCCTTCCGCGGCTTCCTCTACGCGGGTCTGATGATGACTGCCGACGGCCCCCTGGTACTTGAGTACAACGTTCGTCTAGGCGACCCGGAAACTCAAGCGCTGCTCTATAGAATCGAATCCGGATTCACGGAAACCATTGTGGCTGCAACAGAACACCGTCTACCATCCGCTCAGCTCAAACTCAAACCAGGCGCAACTGCTTGTATCGTCATGGCAGCCCACGGCTATCCTGGCCCGGTGCGAAATGGAGATGCCATCACCGGAATCGATTTTGTTACAGCCGCCACTGTATTCCAGGCCGGGACTAAACTACAGGGTGAAACGCTACAGACTTCCGGAGGCAGAGTCCTCGGAGTAACAGCAGCCGGACCAGACCTCCGTACAGCCCTCGACAACGCCTATGCCGCCGTGGATCACATTCAATTCGATGGAATGCAATTTCGCCGGGATATTGGCCAAAAGGGTCTAAAACGCTACACTGGATAAAGATGTGGGGACGTAGCTCAGCTGGATAGAGCGTCCGCCTCCTAAGCGGAAGGTCGGCAGTTCGAATCTGCCCGTTCCCACCACCTCTGCTAGGCTGCTATCGTGCGCCCTTGCGATACACCAATTCAAATCCGCCGTCCGCGTTCCCTTCTTTACCCTGCTGCCTCATCGATCTTTCCAAGCACTGCTTCCTTGCTCCCCACCTTAAGAATTCGCACCTCGTTGCCGCTCTTCAATTCCTTCAGCTTGGTCCAGGCATCTTCGGTCGCAAAAGCCCTTGCGATCGAACCCAACTAGATTCAGCTTCATATCTGCAATCATCTGCCAGATTTTAAGCGGCAGGTCTATTTCACGACAGACACGCGCAATTCGGGGCTGGCAACACCGCTAACAGTCACGCGCAGCGGATGTTCGCCCGCCTCGAGGCTTTCCGGCACAATCACATTCGCCTGCCCCAATCCCAAAAATCCCGGCGTCGCTCCCAGAAAAAGCCCCTCGGCCTTCTGGCCGCCAATGCTTGCCTCCCAAGCCACGCGCGCATTCAAACCAATCCCAGTCAGATAGACAACCAATGGTCGCCCTGCGCGAACCGGCTGCCCCAATCCATTGACTTTTCCATCATCGAAATTCTGCGCCAAAAATGCCGCGGGCGCAGACTCGGTAATCCAGAACATTGCCTCCGGGCTTCTCACGCCATCCCGCAAAACTTCTACCCGGGCACTCCCAATCCGCGCATTCCCCGGCAGTGCAAAATTCACCTGACTCTCCGTCGCCGCAAACACCATCGCGTTCCAACTCCCGTTCACCAGCACCTGGGTCGTCGATCCTTCCCGCCACAATCCACTACCAAACACACTCACAATCGAACCTAGCCCAAGCGGCCTCGTATCAAAACTCGCTCCATTCACAACGCCTCCACGCGCAACACACGGCAATTCATTCACGCCGCTCTCAGCCTGGGTCACCTGAACGATCTGCCCGCCAATTTTGAGGTCCACACTCCGCCGCGAGCCCCCACCATTTACCCCCACCTCAATCCTGCCCTCCGCTACATTCACCCAGTCGGAGCTGCCCTCCACACCCACTTCGCAGTTCTGCGGATTCTCAAAGGCGACCAGCGCACTACCCGCCTGCCCACCAAAACAATAATTCCGGCGGCTCAGAGAAATTGCACAAGCCCCACCTGCCGCCACATCCGCACGCACACCAGGCAAATACGTGTACAACACATTCCCCGGACACTCGGTCGTGCCAGAAGCCCTCGGGCTCAAGCCCGCATCGCGATGGCCGCTGATCGCATTCAGCGTGAGGCCGCTGGCGGCATGTATAGTCTGTCCACTCGCATCGAGTTTCCACTTCTCCGCCTGCCAACCCAGCAACTTCTTCAAACTTTCAATGGCCGCTCCAGCCGGTGCCTGCGAGCTGAAGGTACCCACCATACAGACACCCATCGTCCCCGTATTCACTCCCGAAAAATGAGCCCCGATCACGCCCTCTCCACCCGCTCTGCCCTCATAAATTACACCGTTCGGGTCGATCAAATAGTTGTAGCCGATATCGTTCCACCCATTCCCGGCGACATGCAAAACCCAAATGCTGCGCATCACCGCCGCCCAGTCGCGAGCTTCGTTGGCACTCGCCGAATGATGCACCACCAAATGCGTCACCTTCGCAAAAATTGGCTCCGTCTTCGGATTGCACTCCGGTCCACAACCCCATCCGGCGCGAGAAACAACAGCCGGCCCCCCCACGGCCTGCCGCTTCAATTCAAGGCTGTTCTTCTGTTGCCCCGGCTCAATGAAGAGCAAGCGCACTGGCCCTGCGGCGGCCACCTCCACAAAGCGCACCGCTTCTTCAAACCAGACCAGGCTGCCGCCTTCGTGGCCCAGCGCAACATCCTGCCATTCCAACCAGTTCACGCCATCGCGTGAACCTCGCACCCGCGCCTGAAAGTTCTCCTCGCTGATCATCCCCAAGCCACGAAACAGCCCACTCGCCTGCACTCTCTTCACCGGCACCGCTAACTCAGGCACAATCCTTGCCTCACCCAACAAGCCTTGGCAAATCCCCAACACCGGCACGACAAGTAATAAAATGAACGCTCTCACAAACGCATCATACCCAAATTACAACGCGCTTCCGCTCGCCAGTCGCGGACGCTTGACGCAAAGGCCAAGCGCTGGCTAACTTAGGCACAGTGCTCAAATTGTCGGCTGCCAAATCAACCGGGATCCTTCTTGCCTGCCTCAGTTTTACAGGCTGCGCTGCCCGTCGCAATGCGCCGCAAACCTGGCGTCTGCTCAACCACAACGCAAGCCCGCTACTCGTCCCGCCAGATCTCCCCAATCCAGGT
>JBKJSR010000258.1:0-4185 GCA_046594355.1 Bryobacter sp. | reverse complement strand
AACATAGAAGCGATAATGATATCAACGATGGCAAGCTTGAAGCCTTTTCGCGTGGGACTGATCCAGATGTCCTGCTCCACCGACCCCCAAGAAAATTTAGACAAGGCAATTGTGAAGATCCGCGAAACGGCAGCGGCCGGCGGGCAGATTATCTGCCTGCAGGAGCTGTTTCGCAGTCAATATTTTTGCCGCGAAGCGAAGGCGGATCTGTTTGATCTGGCCGAGGAAATTCCAGGGCCTTCTACGATCGCGATTGGCCGGATTGCGAAAGAGCTGGGCGTTGTGGTGGTCGCCAGTCTGTTTGAGAAAAGGACGGCGGGTCTGTATCACAACACCGCCGCAATAATTGGCGCGGATGGCGAGCTGCAGGGGATTTTCCGCAAGATGCATATTCCGGACGATCCGCTTTTTTACGAAAAATTTTACTTCACACCGGGGGATCTTGGATTCCTGAATTTCGATACCGCGTTTGGGCGGATTGGCGTGCTGGTTTGCTGGGATCAGTGGTATCCAGAGGCGGCGCGACTGACGGCGATGCAAGGGGCGAACGTGCTGTTCTACCCGACGGCGATTGGCTGGCATCCGCATGAGAAGGAGCAGTATGGGCCTTCGCAACTGGATGCGTGGCGGACAATTCAGCGCTCGCATGCGATTGCGAACGGGATCTATGTGTGCGCGGTGAACCGGGTGGGATTTGAAGGGACCGCAGATGCGGGGCTGGAGTTTTGGGGGAACTCATTTGTGGCGGATCCGTTTGGCGTAGTGGTGGGACAGGCATCGCAGGATCGCGAGGAGCATTTAGTAGTGGAATGCGACCCGGCGCGGATGGAAGAAGTGCGCCGCAACTGGCCGTTTTTCCGGGACCGTCGCATCGATCATTACGGCGGCATTACGCAGCGGTGGGGCAAGTAATGGCGCTGCGGATGCCGGCGGAATGGGCTCCGCATGAGGCGACCTGGATTGCCTGGCCGCACGAGAAAAGCGACTGGCCGGGGAAATTTGCACCGATCCCGTGGCTGTATGGCGACATTGTGCGGCATCTAACGCAAGGGGAGCGAGTGCGGATTCTGGTGGAGGACGAGGATGGCCGCGAGGCGGCGCATCGGGTGTTGAAGAAGTGCCACGTGGAGATGGCAGCGGTGGACTTTTATGTGTGCCCGACGGACCGGAGCTGGGTGCGGGATACGATGGCGATCTTTGCGCACAACGGGCTGGGCAAGGTGGAGGCTCTCGACTGGTGTTTTAATGCCTGGGCGAAGTATGAGAACTTTTTGCGGGATGATGCCGTTCCTGCTTTTGTGGCCGATGCTCTGGGGATGAAACGGCATGAGCCGGTGTGGAAGAAGCGGCGTGTTGTGCTCGAGGGCGGGTCGATTGAAGTGAATGGCGCGGGGTTGATGCTGACGACGGAAGAGTGTCTGCTGAGTGATGTGCAGGCGCGGAATCCGGGGATGCCGCAGGAGGATGTTGAAGCGGTGTTTGCGAAGTATCTCGGCATTGAGAAGACGCTTTGGCTGAAGCATGGCATTGCGGGCGATGATACGCATGGGCATGTGGACGATCTCGCGAGATTTACCGATGAGCGGACGATCGTAATTGTGCAGGAGCCCGAGAAGGGGGATGCGAATCATGAGCCGCTGGCCGAGAATCTGGAGTTGCTGAAGAGAATTGCGCGCGGGATGAGGGTGGTGACGCTGCCAATGCCGGAGCCGGTGTGGTTTGCGGGGCAGCGCCTGCCGGCGAGTTACGCAAATTTTTATGTGGCGAATGGAGTTGTGCTTGCACCGGTCTTCAACGATGCGCGGGACCGTGAGGCTTTGAATACTTTGGCGAAGCTGTTTCCGGCGCGGCGGATTGTGCCGATTTATTGCCGGGATCTGGTGTTGGGGCTGGGTACGCTGCACTGCATGACGCAGCAGGAACCCCGTAGAATAAAGGCATAGCAGCAGGAAGCTACGCAGTTGTTACAGAAGAAGATCAGAGACGAACAGGCCGCGATGCAGAAGCTGATCCGCGAGATCGACGGCATCGAAACGGATAAAAACAAAGTCGGCCGTTATGTTTTGACGATCTTTGCCATTGTTTTTATTGCGGCGGCTACGCTGCTGGTGGTGGTGTTGCTGAATCCGGGACGCCGGTAGCTATTGCGTCATTGCGGCGCAAATTAAACCCCCTACCCTGAAGACTGTGTAGGCTAATCTAAAGCGTATGACTCCCGTTCGCATTGGCATCATCGGCTCCGGTAACGTCGGTTCCGGCACGCTCGAAATCCTGGCGCGGAATGCCGCCGAGCTCCAGGCAAAACTGGGCTTTCCCCTCATCGTTAGCGCCGTTTCAAGCCAAAACATTCTTACAAAAAATGTTTTGAACATCCCCACTGGTGCGCGGGTCACAAACAACTGGCGCAATGTCGCCTTCGCAGACGATGTCGACATCGTCTGCGAACTCATCGGTGGCACAAGCACCGCAATCGAAGTGATCGAAGCCGCCCTCAAATCCGGCAAGCCCGTCGTCACCGCGAACAAGGAACTCATGGCCCTCAAGGGGGCGTCCCTGCTAGACCTTGCCACTGCCAACGGCACCACGATCCACATGGAAGCTTCCGTCGCCGGTGGCATCCCCATCCATGCCGTGCTGCGGGAAGGCATCTCCGCCGATTCGATCCAGGCCTTCTTCGGCATCCTCAACGGCACCTCCAACTACATCCTCACCGAGATCGAATCGAAGGGCAGCGCCTTCGCCGACGTCCTGAGCGAAGCGCAGCGCCTCGGCTATGCAGAAGCAGATCCCACCGCCGACGTCGAAGGTTACGACGCGCGCTTCAAGCTGGCTCTTCTCGCCCAACTCGCCTTCGGCCAGCACGTCGATCCCACCGAGATTTACTGCGAAGGAATCCGGCGCATCACTCCCTTCGACTTCCAGTACGCGCACACGCTAGGCCACACCATACGCCTCATCTGTGCCGCCCGCCGTACGAGCAGCGGCCTCGCGCTGTCCGTTCGTCCAACGCTTATCCCCAAGTCCACGATTCTCGCTAGCGTGCTTGGCGCATACAACGCGATCTGGGTGCGCGGCGCGGCCGGTCAGGACACCTTCTATTACGGCCGTGGGGCAGGCCCACTACCCACAGGCGTCGCCGTAGTTTCCGACATTATGCGCGCCGCCCGCGATCTCAAATCCGGCGCAACTCTCCGCGTCTCTCCCTTCAATTTTCAACAACTCGCAGAAGCTCCTCTCGCTCCCGCCGACGGCTTCAAATCCGGCTACTACCTGCGCTTCCGCGTCAAAGACTCGACTGGCATCATTGCCAAGCTCGGCACCATTCTCGCCGACCACGGCATATCGATCGACGCCGTGCTTCAGCTTCCTTCCGATGACAAAGAGAATCTCCCCTTTGTCATCACCGTCGAACTCGCACTCGAAGCTTCCATCCGTCACGCGCTCACCGCCATGCGCTCGCTCGATTTCCTCGTTGAAGAGCCGTTGGCCCTACCGCTCGAAAAAGGGCTCTGATGGTTCCACTCCTTGTCGCTCTCGCCTTCGCACCCTTACCCTTAACGCCGGATCTTCTGAGGGGCTTCGACCATTTCTACAACCTCGAATATGCCGAAGCGCTTGCCGTCTTCCGGCGCGCGGCGGCAGTTGATCCCAGCGATCCCCAACGCTTTAACCACATCGCTCACGCCGTGCTCTATAGCGCCATGCTCAAGGCCGGCGCACTCGAATCGGAACTCGTTTCCGGAACCAATCCATTTTTCCGCCGTGAGCGCATGAACCCCACCGCTCAGGAACAAAGCGACTTCGACAGCGCGATCCAGACTGCTTTCTCTAAAGCCCAAGCCCAGCTCAACTCCAAGCCGGGCGACGCCGCCACGCTCTATTCTCTCGCTGTCACTTACGGGCTCCGCGCCAATTACAATTTCCTCGTTCGCAAAGCCTGGCTCGACTCGCTCAAGGATTCCACCGCCGCCCGCAAGCATGCGCAGCTCGCCCTCAATGCAGACGCTTCCTACAGCGATGCCAAGATCATCCTCGGCCTCCACGACTACATCGTCGGGAGCCTTTCGTGGACCTACAAGATGCTCGGCTTTCTGGCCGGTATCCGGGGCGATCTCGACGGCGGCATCCGTACACTCGAAGAAGTCGCCGCCAAGGGTTTTAATAACCGCGCCGACGCCAAAATTC
>JBKJSR010000103.1:0-5366 GCA_046594355.1 Bryobacter sp. | reverse complement strand
TCAAAGATCCTGCCGGGCGGGTAGGGGACTCCTGTCCCTGCTACCGCTGTCCCGCACCTCAAGTAAAGCTATTTCCGAGGCAAGAACAGGAGGATGGAGCTTTCGCCCGCTCCTCGATCTATTATCCGGCGCGGCGACCTAATTTTGAGGGTACACAGTGGGGTTAACGCCTTGATTCAAAAGGATGTAAGGCTGTTGATAATTCACGTGAATGAAAATTGGGGTTCTTCGATCCCTTGTAGTTGGCCCTGTACAAGCTGGATCGGTTCGGTCGTTCGGTCCTGCACTTGAATCAGCAGATCGAAGCCCTCACAAGTAATGGCGTGCGCTTCGTCGCCGTCTCCCAAGGACTCGATACCGATCCGTCGAATGCCACGAACCGCCTGCTACTTCAGATTCTCGCCAGCGTTGCGGAGTTCGAGCGAGAGATGATTCGTGAGCGCACGCTGTCGGGCATCCGGGCCGTCCAAGCTGCCGGAAAGCGACGCGCGAACCAAGGAGGGGGCATGGGCCTTCATGCTTCGTCTTTCCACCTTTTTTCCTTTCATCGCACCGCGCCTCTTTTCTGATCCTCACCACTTCACCCCACGGCGGTGAATATGCAAATCCCTATTTATTGCTCATTGGCTCGTTCAAGGGTTCATCATTATGCGACCTGCGCCCCTGCGGCCGGGCCGAGCAATTTTATAAAGGTACGTCACGCAAAATCGCCGCATCGCACCCGCTGAAGCTCAAAAAAAGAAGTAGCCAGGACCTGCGCGGGACAGCTTCAGCCCCAGCTACGCGGCGTCCCCTGCCCTTTTTCCCATCCTCACCCCGCAGGCCGCTTTGCATCGCGAGGCTCGAAGCTGATGAGCAAGCGCGATCCGGTAGCTTCCGCCAGACGCTCCAGCGTCCGCATCGACGGGCGCGTGCGTCCGCTTTCCAGACGGGCGACGACGGGCTGCGTCGTTCCCATCTTACGGGCCAGCTCCTCCTGCGTCAGGCCGGCGCGGTTCCGCACGTCCATCACGGCCGACGCCAGGACGAACTCTTCCTCAAGAGCATCGTAAGCGTTCTTGTACTTCGGCTCTTTCAGCCATTTCTTGTGCAGGTCAGTTATGCGTGCCATTGCTCCATCTCCATCATTGAACCGATTTCGCGCGGGACAAGGCCAGCTCGATTTCGCGCCGCAGCGTCTTCTCCGTCTTCTTCACGAAGACCCGCACAATCACGACGCGCTTGCCTACGGCCGTCACATACAGCGCTCGCGAAATTCCGCTCCGGCCTTTCAGCCGTATTTCCCACAGCCGGTCTTCCAAATGCTTGACGTGCGGCTCGCCCACCCGCTCCAGACCCTTTTCCCCGATGAGCTTCGCTATGCGGACGAGCCTTGCCCGCAGGTCTTCGGGCAAAGCCTCGACTTCCGAATCAACGGTTTCATTCAGGGTCTCGACCGTCCAGCTCATTTTTCAGTATACCAAAAAAGATATATTCAGGGAAGCCCTGATTTCTAGCTGGCTATTTTTGCCCAACCCCTCGAAAAGGTAAAATTGGCGGGATCGTGAGCAATCGAAATTGTTTCACCCGGACGTCAACAGTGAGGCCGGTGCTAGAACCGGGAATTATAAAGCTCAGGTATGCGAGTTGCAACAGATTGTTGACATATATCCGTTACGGATATAGTATTGAGGCATGGCGAAGAATATGACCAACGCCCCCTTAACTCCAGCAGTGCTTCATATCCTTCTCGCGCTCTCCTTGGAGCAGCGACACGGTTACGGGATCATGAAGCAGGTGGACTCGGATTCGCAGGGAAAAGTGAAGATGGGACCAGGAACGCTCTATGGATCACTCGGCCGCATGATCGAGGCAGGATTGATACGCGAGAGCGACAAGAAAGTAGACCCGGAAATGGACGATGCGCGCCGAGTCTATTACAAAATCACAGGACTTGGACAAAAGGCGCTCGCGGGAGAATTGGAGCGATATCGCGAGGTCGTGGCGGTCGCCCAACAAAAACAGCTTACGTCGAACTTATTCGCTTATGGCATATAAAGCTTCCATACGACGATATCGAAACTGGTACGCAAAACTGCTTCACCTCTACCCGAAGGCGCACCGTGAGCGCTTTGGCGAAGGAATGGAGCAAACCTTCAACGACCTCTGCCGCGAGCGGGTAGAAGCGGAAAGAGGATTGTTCGGGTTCGCTCTGTGGATGTTCTTCGAAACATCCGCGGAAATTATTAGAGAGAACAAAACCTTTATCTTTATGGAAAACAAAAAGATTATCCGCATAGTGCTTGCGACAGCGATCCTATTGCTGCTGCCCTTGTTGGCGATGCAGATTACCGATGAAGTGGCTTGGACCCCGACCGATTTCGCCGCCGCCGCCGTCCTCCTGGTCGGCAGTGGTCTCCTGTATGTGCTGGCAACGAGGAAGGCGGACAATATCGCGCACCGAGTCGCCGTCGGCGTTGCGGTCGCGACAGCATTCATCCTCGTTTGGATGAATCTTGCCGTTGGGCTCATCGGGAGCGAGGACAACCCCGCCAACCTTATGTATGGCGGGGTGCTTGCCGTCGGACTTATCGGTGCTGCCATCGCGCGGTTTCAGCCACATGGGATGGCACGCGCGTTGTTCGCGACGGCGCTCGCTCAATCGTTGGTCCCCGTAATTGCACTGATTATCTGGAAGCCCGAGGGTAACTTGGGTGTCGTGGGTGTGTTTGTTTTGAATGCGTTCTTTGTCGCGCTGTGGGCCGGATCGGCTTTGCTGTTTCGACACGCAAGCGCCCCCCGCAACACGGCCTAACGGTCGGGACGCTGGAGAATGTGGAAGACGGTTCAACGGATTCATAAAGCAAGGAGCGGTCGATAACAACAGGGAGAAACGGTGCAGTCAAAATTTTAAAGATCGGGTAGCGATCGAAGAAATCCGGGGCGTAAAGCTACTGGGCCAATTGGGCTCGCAGTTCAAAGCGCATCCGATTCAGATCTCGAAATGGAGGCAGTCGGCAGTGGGGCAATTTCCAGAACTATTCTTGGATGGGCAGACCCGGAAGGGAGTGGGAGACGAGACAGAGTTCGACGCGCTGTACGGCGAAATCGGTCGGCTTAAAGTGGAGCTGGATTGGCTGAAAAAAAAGTTGGAATGCTCGACTGAAGACTTGCGGCGGCTGGTGAATTGGCGCTCTGGCGAATTCAGCATGCGGTAGCAACCCTTCCATGCCGGGCATGGCGAGGCGCAGGAGTTACAAGCTTCGCATCCAGTCTTCCGTCGCCAGCATCCGGACGGAGACCTTGATGGATCAGAAGCTCCGACTCGTGATGTGTTCGATACAATCAGGGGGTTTATCAAGGAGAATCCGTGGGCGACTCTACACCATTTGAGAAGATCAGCGCGCAAAGCACATGGTACGGAGCTAAGGCTCGGCGCAATCGTTCTATATACACCTTGCTGAAGAGTATTCAGCTCCTGTTTTCAGCGGCCATCCCCGTTGCATCGGTGAGGCGCACGTCCCCCTAGGCGCTATGTCGCAGGGGGCTAAAGGCGATCCCGCCAATGTGGCCGAGATCCTATTGGCTATCCCAAGCTGGATCTGAGTTCAAGGGAACAGCGGGCGTCTCTCGCGCCGAAGTCGGAACGAAACGGATTCGCCGCTCACCGTTCGGCTGAATCCTGAGGATTTCGTTATTTCTTTTCTTCGATTTGCCAGCGTTTCCAAAATCTCCTCGCCACGATAGCGAATGAAACCGGCGGATGACATCTGGGGTAATCGTGACGGGCTTCTTTCTGGTGAAAATCCTAGCCAGCTTGCCGGATCTAGCCGACAAGCTTTTCTTTTGAGCGGACGCAGGCGATTGGCAAGCACCGTGACGCCTTCGATACGGTTTGAGGACCCGCCGCTTTGGGTTAGCGCCTGCTCTCGAAGTGCCGCCAGGACTTCCGGCTTCTGTCTCATCCACAAGTGCTGCTTGACTCGGGCCGCTATGCAGGCCCCAAGTAGCCAGGCGGTTCCAGTCGGTATCGTTGTGCCTGCGAGGCGGCCCAAGTGGAGAGTTAGCACTTTCGGTGCGAGGTTGGTGGCAGCGCGCCGCGTCCGGGTGGCCTTCCACTCGCTAGGCCGAATTCAACGACCAAAGGCCTCTGAGCCTTGCCTCATTTGATGCGAAGTCGACGCCCCATTGTGTGAGCTGCGTCGGTGTGGCGTGCCTCACGATTCTTTTCTTCCAAGGTTCGGCGTTTTTCAGGTCCAAGGCGTCGCCCCCACCCATGATGTTGATCGCGTCGTTGAGGTATAGACCGTAGCACCCCTTTGAGTTTGGGCCACTTTTCTTGCAACTGCCCGAATCATCGGCGATGTGGCCCAAACCGAGCAGGTGGCCGACCTCATGGGGAAAAGCATGCTGCTGCCAAGAATAGGTTTGTCCCCCTGGGTTTCCCCCAGATATTCGCATCTTTCCACCTTGATTCTGGTAGACCAACGGCTTCAGCGCATCCGTATTTTGCGTGGCGGGCGTGATGTTGTTTGAACTGAGCAGTTTGGAATTGGCGCGCAGATTGCCTCCGCCGCTGGTAATCCGATAGGTTTCGATAGTGTGGATGCCGTCGCCGCCGCTGTCATGAAAATCGATTTGCAAAAAACACCGTACATTGCGCCGCACGCCTGACCGGTCGACGAAGCCATTGTAATTGGCCGGCGGGATGAGGACGAAAGCGTTGTTCCAAGCTGCGTAGGATTGGCGCTTGTACTCTTTGAGGAAATTTCCCCATTCGGCCGCGCCCCAACGCTGCGCTGTGGCTGCGTCGCCATGCGAGTCGAAGGCCTGGAAGGTGTTTTGGCCCACGGGGGGATTCATCTGGCGGAGCCAGACGCGCAATTTCAAGGTCAGCACGTAGTCGTGGATCCGCATCGGCAGATCCTGGTAGTCGATTACGGAGTTGAAGTCGTTAGCGTGGTAGCGCTCGATATAGCCTGCCATTACTGAAGCCTCCTTGCAATTGTTCCGGCCCAATTATATCGACTTCGATGGGACTGTAGAATTCGCCGTTGGCATTCCGGACGCCCAAAGTGAATGCCGGGGCTCAACACAAATTGCCAATATCGATATATGCTGTAGGTGGGTGGTCTGCTAAGGACATTTCCCACAAACGACTAAGGAGAAACTATGAAAAAATTTGCACTCGCCTGCATGCTCACCGCCGCCGCTGCTCTAGCAGAGACCTGGTCGGGAACGATCAGCGACGCCAAATGTGGAATGGCACATGCCGACGCTTCACAAAAGTCCATGGATTGCGCGAACAAATGCGTAAAGGGTGGACAGAAAGCGGTATTTGTTTCCGACGGAAAGATTTACGCCATCAGCAACCAGGATAAAGTTGC
>JBKJSR010000690.1:0-4470 GCA_046594355.1 Bryobacter sp. | reverse complement strand
ACAACTTTCTTCGCAACCGGGATGTCGAGCTCCCGCAAAGCCCTTACAGCGTAAATGAACAAAGCAATGCCACCCTTGATGTCCAGCACACCAGGCCCGTAAAGGCGTCCCGAGCGGGCTGCAAAGGGGAATTTGGCGAGCGTCCCCATAGGGTGTACGGTGTCGGAATGCGCCAGTCCCAAAATTTGTCCGCTCTTACGCGCCCCCGGCAAATCAAACTCCAAAAGCAATTGCGGACCGAAGCCGCGAGCCTTGACACGCCTCATTTTCGCAATGTCAGAAGTCTTCGCTTCGAGCAAATCTGCAAAGCGCACGATCGCCGCTTCGTCGCCGCTCGGCGTCTCCACTTCGACCATTTGCCGCAAAAACGCGATCAGCTCTTCCTGTTTGGCCTGCACGCAGGCGAGAATTGGATCCATCGGCGGATATAATAGCTTGTTTGTTATGCCTGAGCTAGATATCGTCGCCATTCAGGATATTCTTCCCCACCGCTATCCCTTCCTTCTCGTGGATCGAATCCTTGAGCTCGAAGAGACTCGCATCGTCGGTTTGAAGAATGTTACTGCCACAGAGCCCCACTTTCAGGGGCACTTTCCAGACTTCCCCGTCATGCCTGGTGTTCTGATTGTCGAATGCATGGCGCAGACGGCGGGGGTCCTCGTGTTGAGCCAGATCCCGGACCGGAAAAACAAGGTCGTGCTGCTCACCACAATCGAGGCTGCCAAATTCCGCAAGCCCGTAATCCCGGGTGATCAGTTGCGCGTCGAAATGACCGTGATCTCAAGGCGCGCTTCGGTCGCCAAGATGCGCGGCGTAGCCCGTGTCAATAACGTTGTCGTCGCCGAGTGTACTGTGATGTGCGTGCTGCGCGACAAGGGAGACCTATAGAGCGGCGATGGCTGTCCACCCGTCGGCCATCGTCGATCCACAAGCCAGTATCCATGCCGGTGCCGACATCGGCCCCTACTGCGTGATTGGTCCGGAAGTGAAGATTGGCAACGGTACTCGTCTCATGGCTCATGTCTATGTCGAAGGGCCGACGGAGATCGGAGACGACAATCTTTTCTTCCCCTATTCCACGGTCGGCGTTGCTTCTCAGGATCTGAAGTATCGCGGCGAGCGCGCTTTCACTTACATCGGCAATCGCAACAAGATTCGCGAATTCGTCTCGATCCACCGCGGCACCGAAGGTGGCGGGCTGGTCACTCGAATCGGCGATGACAATTCGCTACTCGCCTACTGCCATCTTGCCCACGACGTCCAGCTCGGCAACCACTGCGTGCTCTCGAACGGCGTCACTTTCGCCGGGCACGTCACCATCGGCGACTGGTCTGTCATCAGCGCCCATTCCGCCGTCCACCAGTTTTGCCGCATCGGCCGCCATTCGATGATTGGGGGCTTCAGTGTTGTGGTTCAGGATGTTTTGCCCTTCTCGCTTACGACTGGCCAGGGGCGCGAGATCAAGCTCTTCGACGTCAATAAAGTAGGTCTCGAGCGCCGGGGCTTTTCTGCGGAGACAATCCAGGTTTTGCACAAGTGCTTCCGCTTGCTGCGCGACAAAAAATTGAACACAAGCAAGGCGGTCGAGGCCATTCGCGCGGAAGTGCCCGCCACCGTAGAGCGCGAAGAGCTGCTCGATTTCATCGCTACCTCCTCGCGCGGCTTCGTAAAATAATGCCCTCCCGCTACGCCATCATTTGCGGCAGTGGCCGCTTTCCGATTCTGGCTCTCGAAGCAGCGCGGCGGCAGGGCGACGAGGTAGTTGCCTTCGGTATCAGGGAAGAAGCGGATGCAGCCATTGAATCGCTCGCTACGCGCACCCACTGGATCTCTCTCGGCCAACTCAGCAAGCTGATCGACACGCTGCACCGCGAGGGAATTTCGGAGGTGATGATGGCCGGTCAGGTGAAGCACGCCAGTATTTTTTCGGCGATCACCCCCGATTGGCGGCTGCTCAAACTGCTCGGTAAACTCGCTACCCGGAACACCGATTCGCTCATCGGCACCGTGGTCGAAGAGTTGCGCGGCGAAGGCATTACGCTAGTGGAATCCACGCGACTGCTCACCAGCCTGCTCGCCCGCGAGGGCGTGATGACCCGCCGCAAACCCACGCGCGAAGAAGAAGCCAATATCACTTACGGGCGCGAAATCGCCAACACAATAGCTGGTCTCGACATCGGTCAGAGTGTTGCCATTGCTGATCAGGCTTGCGTCGCAATCGAAGCGATGGAAGGCACCGATGCCATGCTGCGCCGTGCCGCCGGCATTGTGAACGCAAAAGAACTCACGCTAGTCAAAGTCTCTCGCCGCCGCAAGCATCTGCTTTTCGACGTGCCTGTCACCGGGCCGACGACAATCGATGTAATGAAAGCGTGCAAGGCTCGCGTTCTGGCAGTAGATGCGGGCCGCACACTGCTGCTCGACATGGATGCTTTTCTCGCTAAAGCGAATGAAGCCGGCATCGCCGTTGTGGGTTTTCCGCCAGCCGATTCCTAGATTTTTTTCAAACGCCTCAAGGTGAAGAGGTCCGGATTCACCTGTGCGGTTTCCAGGCGCTTCCAGTCGTCATCGACGTGCAAAAACTTCCCCGAAATGTGATTCGAAACTTCCGAGGCGAGAAAGCAGGCCAGTTCGATTTGCTTCTCGGGTTTGATCCCGCCGGTCTGCTGTATCTTCTCGGCGGCCTCAATCTCTTTCCAGCCTGCGGCGTCTCCGGCCCGAAGAATCTCATCGGTCATGATCGTGTAGGCACCGCCCGGTGAGAAGCAGTTCACCTGAATGTTTTGATCCCGCAATTCTTCGGCGAGCGATTCGCTGAAGCGGACTACGGCCGCCTTCGATGCCGAGTAAGCCGTAAAATTTGGCCGCGGCGTTGCCGCCCCGCCTCCACCCAAAACAACAATTTTCCCCCGCCGGTTCTCAATCATCTTGGGTACTACGGCGCGGCACGAATTCACCACTCCCATGAGATTGGTTTCCATCGTGTCGGACCAGGCTTTCATCGGGACTTTGTGAAAGGGTCCGATAGGCCCCTGAATTGCCGCCGCGCAGATCAGCACCTGGATCGGCCCGTGACGATGGCGCATCAGATCGAGCACCCCGCTCAATCGTTCAAAGTCCCGGACATCGGCGGCCAGCTTGTGGCTGATACCCCCGGCGTGTTTGATCTCGAGATCTGTAAGATCGAGTTCGCCGCCGGTGCGCGCCACAAGGCCCACTTTGGCTCCGCGCGCTGCAAACCCGATCGCCAGCCGCTTTCCGATTCCCCGGCCCGCGCCGGTAATTACAACGTTTAATCCCTCAACGGGGTAAGCATATGCCGCCATTTTCGCACCCAATTCTATTGCCATTTGGAGTGTACCTTAGCCTTGGCGAAATGAAGTGGCTTAGAATCCCCAAGCGGCCATTTGTGAAACGCGCCGCAAGTCAAAAAAAATGCAGTCGCATGGTCTGCATGCCGCTCGACAAATCCCCACGTCGCCGCTACCCGCCCTCCGGCATACGTTATACTCGGGATGGAAAAATTTGTTTTCGTCCTGTGTGACGCAATCTTGGCTAAGGAGACTGATGAGTAAGGAAGATTCTATTGAAGTAACCGGCGTGGTGATCGAAAAACTGCCGGACGGAAAGTTCAGCGTTCAACTTGACCAGGAACGCATGGTGCTCGCGCACTTGGCGGGTAAACTCCGGCAAAACCGCATTCGTGTTCTTGCCGGCGACCGCGTAACCCTCGAGCTTTCCCCTTACGACCTCACCAAAGGTCGCATTACCTACCGCCACAAATAGGTCAAGACCAGCCGGAAAACTCGTTCAACGAAAGTTGCGGGCTGCGGCTGGCGTTCGTATGCTGGCAGCCGATTACTTTTTCTCCGCGATTCCGAGCCGCAACCGTTGAGCCAGTCTTGGCCCTCCTCAGGCTTCCTCCTGTCATTCACCTTTTCCCATTCCGTGAACTTTGAGAAGTGGAGAGCAATCGACTTGGCCCGAACACGTCCCAAGATCCGAACCAAACGCTCATAGCGCTTGGCTGCTACTCATGGCTATCGGTGTACTACATGGCTCGACTGCCGCATTCAGGTGTAAACGGAATCTGACGCCATGGATCGTGAAGCCGTGACCGCGATTGTACTGGTCGGCAGGAATTGCAGGAACGCAGCATCCGTCCAAAACTCGCTTGATCGTATACGCGAAACTGTCCTTTGACGGAGCTTCCGGCGAAAAGTAGTGCTAGATTTGCAGGCCATATCCGAACATTTCCAGCGTGCCGTCGTTGATGAGTTCCGGGCCGGGCTTTCTCGAAAGCTTTGCCTGGAGTAGAAACCGGTCGATCGGCACTTGGGTCCAAGCCATTTGGCTCTTCCGCAGTTTTTGCAGCGCATCCAACACCCCTTTGAGCCGCTGTTCTCGAAGGGCTGCCCCGGAGCACCCGCAGCCGCTTCGCACTCCTCTACTTTCGACCCAACAAATGTA
>JBKJSR010000455.1:0-12202 GCA_046594355.1 Bryobacter sp. | reverse complement strand
CGGGATCGGTAAGGGGATCGCGCACATTCTGGGGGAGATGGCCGGGCGCGGCAGTTTCGACCGCCGCGACGAGATGCTCGAAAAGCATCCGCCGACGGCGCTGGAGATGTTGAAGATTCAGGGGCTGGGGCCGAAGAGCATCGCGGTGCTAATCGAGACTTTTCGGGTAACTACGATTGACGATCTGGAGCGCCTGTGCCGCGAACAGAAGCTGCGCGGGCTGCCAAGGATGGGGGCGAAGCTGGAAGAGAAGATCCTGAAGTCGATCGCGATATACCGGCGGAGCGCGGGGCGTTTTCTCATCGACTTCGCTACCGCGACGGCGGAAGAATTGCAGGAGCTGTTCGTGGGTTTGCCAGGGGTGGAATCGGTTAGCGCGGCGGGGAGTTTGCGGCGGGGAAAAGAGACGATTGGCGACGTCGATATTCTAGTAGCTGGGCCGAATGCGGTGGTGGCGCTGGATCACTTTGCGAAGTGGAGCAAGGTGGAAGAGTTACTGGCGAAGGGGGAGAACAAGGCGTCGGCAAGGGTGGGTGTCGAAGGCATTCAGGTGGACGTGCGGGCCTTGCCAATGGAGAACTTTGGGGCGGCGATGCAGTACTTTACGGGTAGCAAAGAACACAACGTGGCGTTGCGGACGCGGGCGGTGAAGAAGGGCTGGACGCTGAATGAGTATTCGCTATCGCGGGAGAGCGATGGCAAGGTGATTGCGAGTGCGACGGAGGAGGAGATTTATGCGGCGCTGGGCCTGGTGTGGATAGCGCCGGAGCTGCGCGAGAACACGGGCGAGATTGAAGCCGCCGAGAAGGGTACGCTGCCGAAGCTGCTGGAGCTGGAGCAGATGCGGGGCGATCTGCATATGCACACGCGGGAATCGGATGGGCGGGGGACGCTGGAAGAGATGGCGGCGGCGGCGAAGGCGCTGGGCTACGAGTACATCGTGATTACGGATCACTCGAAGGCGCTGGCGATGGCGAATGGCCTCGACGAGAAGCGGGTGCTGGACTTTGCGAAGATGGTGCGCGGCATCGGGGAGAATGAGCTGGGGCTGAAAGTGTTTTCGGGGATTGAGTGCGACATTCTGAAGGACGGGCGCATGGATCTCGACGATGAAGCGCTGGGGGCACTGGACTTTGTGGTGGCGAGCGTACACAGCCATATGAATCTGGATGAGAGCGCGATGACGGAGCGCCTGCTGGCGGCACTGGAGAACCCCTACATCCACACGATGGGACATCCGACGGGCCGGGTTTTACTGCGTCGCGACGCTTATGCGTATGCGTTTGAGAAGGTGGCGGCGAGGGCGGCGGAGCGGGGAGTGTTTATGGAGATCAATGCGAGCCCGGAGCGGCTGGATTTGCATGCGGCGCTGATACGGTCGGCGAAGGCACGTGGGTGCCGGTTTACGATTTCGACCGACGCGCATCACCCGCGGCAATTCGCGAACATGCGTTACGGGGTGAAGATGGCGCGGCGTGGCTGGTTGGAAAAAAAGGACGTGGTGAATACGCTGGGGTTGAGGGAATTTGAGTCTACAATCCGGGGTGCGAGGGCTTTACGGCTGAGTGGAGGCTGAGATTGGACCAGCGGCTTTCGAGTTCCTGACGGATGGTTTTTATCATCATGATGCGCAGTTCAAAGCGGACCCGCTGCCATTCTTCGAACCAGACGCCAGCATCCCATTTTTTACGTTCGATCTCGAAGATGGTGCCTTTTTCGACGCGGCCCAACATACCAAAGCCGATGTTGATGGTGTCGAAAACATAGACGTCGAGTTTGGTCATTTCGCCGTCCTTCTGATCGATCCAGACATTGCCACTGATTTTCTCGAAGGCCCTGGCGCGCATCTGCTTCGCTTTATAGCCAGGGTGTGGTTTGAATTCATAGACATCGGCGGGGCGGTTGTGGCGGAATTTGACACCGATCTTGTGGAAGTCGAGAGCGTCGGGCAACTCAGCCATCCAACTGTTTTCGTCCACCTTGGGTTTGGGAGGATTGCGGCGGGTTTCTTCGACGAGCTTACGCAATTTTTCTTCCTGCCTGACAAGTTCATCCGGCGGGAGCGGCTTGTCGTCGCGAGCGATGGTGCGGTTGACGGTTTGCTCCTCCCAGGGATCGCGGCGCATGGTGAGAATGGTTTGCGATTTCAGTTGTCCATCGCTTGTGAGTTCGCGTTTCTCATAACGGCGCTGGAAAAGAAATACGTCTCTTTGCTGGGCGCGCACCTGCATCCTGCCGAGTGCTACGCGGACCAGTTCCCGATCGGCAACGGGGTTATCCTGGCCTGCGAGGCAGAGCACGAGCGAAATGCAGATTAGTAGGCGCATAGAAGCAAAAATACAGTTCATGCTTAGTATATGAAACTAGTTTCGTCGGAAGAGAAATATCGTTGCAGCCTGTTCAGCGTGAGTGAGGAAGTTGCGCAGGCAAAGGACGGATTTCAGATCAAGAGAGCGATCGTGCATCATGCGGGATCGGCAGTGGTGCTGGTTGTGGATAAGAAGCGGCGAGTGTTGCTGGTGCGGCAGTATCGCTTGCCGGCGGGAAAGCAATTGTGGGAATTGCCTGCGGGAAAGATCGATGCGGGAGAGAATGCGTTGCAGGCGGCGAAGCGGGAGCTGGCCGAAGAGACGGGCTACAAGGCGAAGAGCTGGAAGAAGCTGGCGGGCTTTTGGGCGAGTCCGGGATTTTTGGCCGAGAAGATGAATATTTATCTGGCGACGGAACTGCAGGCTGGGGTTGCGAAGCCGATGGACGATGAGCGGATTGAGGCCCGCTGGTTTAGTTCGAAAGAGATGGACACGCTGATTCGCGGAGGCAAACTGGAGGACGGGAAGACGCTGATCGGGTACCTTACGTGGAAGCGTTTTCACGCAGCCACGCGTTGAGTAGCTCGATGGCTTTGCCGCGATGGCTGACGGTGGTCTTGCGCTCTTTGGGTATTTCCGCAAAGGTTTGGGAGAAGGGTTTGTAGAGGAAGTAGGGGTCGTAGCCAAAGCCGCCCTGACCGCGCGGGTGTTGCAGGATTTCGCCTTCGACAGTGCCGCAGAAGGTGGCGAGTACGCGATCATTCGCGACGAGTGCGATGACGCAGACGTAGCGGGCGGTGCGGATTTGCTGGCCGTCCATCTCGCGGACCAGGCGCGCGTTGTTGGCTGCATCGTCGCCTGCCCAGCGGGCGGAGTGGACGCCGGGAGCGGCAGCAAGGGCATCGACTTCGAGACCGGAGTCTTCAGCGATGAGCCAGGAGTCCGCGTGGGCGGCATAGTAGAGGGCTTTCTCGATGGCGTTGGCCTCGAAGGTGTCGCCGGTTTCAGGAGAGAGCTGGAGATCGCGCATGGCAGGGAGGAGTTCGACTTCAAGGCCGGCAGCGCTGAATTCGCGGATCTTGCCTGGGTTGCTAGTGGCTAGATAGAGCTTCATTTTGGAGCGCAATCAATTCCTTGATGCCATTGCGGGCGAGATGGATGAGTTCGGCAAGTTGTGGATCGTCAAAGGGAATCTGTTCGGCGGTGGCCTGGACCTCGATGAACTTGCCTTCGCCGGTCATCACGAGATTCATGTCGACCTGGGCGGCTGCGTCTTCTTCGTAGCAGAGGTCGAGAACTGGAATGCCCTTGACGATGCCAACACTGGTGGCGGCGACAGTATCGCGTAGGGGAGATTTTTTAAGAACGCCGGCCTTGAGGAGTTTTTTCAGGGCGATTGACATGGCGACATAGGCACCGGTGATGGCGGCGGTGCGGGTGCCGCCATCGGCCTGCAGCACGTCGCAATCCAGGGTAATGGTGCGTTCGCCGAGAGCGGCCATGTCCATGACGGCGCGGAGCGAGCGGCCAATGAGACGCTGGATTTCGAGAGTGCGTCCGGACTGTCGGCCTTTAATGGCCTCACGGGGAGTGCGTGTAATCGTGGCGCGAGGGAGCATGGAATATTCGGCGGTGACCCAACCACTACCCTTTCCGCGTAAAAAACTGGGAACGCCATCTTCGACCGTGGCCGCGCAAAGGACGCGAGTGTGACCAACCGAGATCACGACCGAGCCTTCGGCGGTAAGCAGGAAATTGGTTTCGAGCTTGACAGGCCGCATCTGAGCGGCGATTCTTCCATCCATGCGCATTATTTGACTTTCATTCCCGAGAGGGAAGCGTAAAAGAGAAGTGAGAGTAATCCGATCCCGACCAATATGATGAATAGACAGGGCAACGCACCCAGAAACGATTTTGGACCGGGAGTCTCTGGTGCCGCCTTTTTCAGGCTGCTGCGTTGCGGTTTAAACTTTGCCATACAATTTTGATGCTATCCCATGCGACTACTAATCCCTCTCATTTGCCTGTTTCTTTTTTCCTGCACGCAGGAAACTATAGCTTTTGCACCACCTGCGGCGACGGAAGGAGGGTGGAAGCTGATCGGCACCGCCGAGGTGCAAGCGCCCGAATGGATGCAGCGTCTTGGTTTGAAGCAGGCGAAGAAGGCCCGCTATTCCGGGCCTATCGACATTGAGGCGGATATCTACGAGCTGCGGAGCGATGCTGCGGCTTTTGAATGCGCGCAGAAGTGGAAGCGCCTGGCAGGGGATTGGCCGCTGCACAAGAGGAATCTCTTCATTGTGATTCGGAGCCCGCATCCCAACCGCGAGATGCTGATGGATTTCAGCCGTGCCCTTGAAAAAGCCCTTTAGCGTATTGCCGCGAATGCACGAGGCCGCCGTTTACCTGCTGATTGTGGGTACGTTGTCGCTGGTCTGGGTGACGGATGGATTGCCACTGCCGACCTTGGCCTTGTGCCTGCTGGTGGCCGCGCTGCGCATTGGTGGCATAACACTCTCGACCAACGCGGGGTGCGCCGTGCTGATTGCGGTGGCTGCCGGTGCGCCGCTGTACTGGTTTTATCTGCGAAGCTTTGCGGCACTCGACCTGAAGGATTTTTTGCTGGCGGTGCTGATGGTGTTTCTGCTGAGCGCGCAGACGGGGCGAGACTTTGCCGCAGTATCGAGCTATTGCGTCTGGATCATGCTGGCCGCATTGTTTCCGACCAGTGGGCCGCAACAATGGATGTTGCTGGGTGCATTGTTCGTCTGGTTTCTGGTGGTGCAGAGTTTGAACGAATTGCGGCGGAGCAGGGAGAGCCAGAAAAACTGGAAGGGTCTGGACGGGTGGCGGCTGATGCGGCCGCTCGCGGGCTTCGCACTGGTGATGGTATTGGGGGTCGCGATGTTCTCGGCAGGGCTTTATGTGCTGCTGCCGCGCAGCCCGATCGCGGCATTTCAATTCAACTTCAAGCCCTTTCGGCGGCTGGTTGGATTTTCAAATTCGGTGCGGTTGGGTGTGATCGGTCAAATGCAGGACGATCAGACACCGGCATTTCGCGTGCGGTTTTTGCAAGGGGCTCCGCCGGCGGCGATACGCTGGCGCGGCGTTGGACTAGCGGACTTCAACGGGTCGGCCTGGACGAATACGACGGAGGCCTGGAACGAATCTTCGCAACAGGGGAGGATCACAATCGCCAGCGATGCGCAGCGGCGCAAAGCGGGCGAGCGGCTCTACTACGAAGTGCAGACACTGGCGGATATGGATCGGGTATTGTTCAGTGTTGGAGTGCCTGAATTTGTCTACCTGCCGGAAGGCCGACTGCGGATCAATGGGGAAGGCACACTGCGCCAGATATCACTTCGGGAAGCTCTCCCGACCTACTCACTTTCGGGATTGCTGGACAGGGATTTTCATACGTTGAGTTCGGACATGAGCGTTGGCCTCGGGCCGGAAATGCGGCAGCGATATCTGAAGCTGCCTTTTGTGCATCCGAGGATTCGCGAGCTCGCGCAGACTGCGGCGGGGCAGAGCAGGGAGCCCTTTGAGAGCGCGCAGAGGATCGAAGCATATCTGCGCAGGAATTATTCTTACAGCCTCGATTCGAAAATCGGCAGTCGCGAGCCGCTGCTGGATTTTCTCTTTGTCGAGCGTTCGGGACACTGCGAATATTTTGCGAGCGCGATGGCGGTGATGCTTCGCAGTCTGAAGATTCCGACGCGAGTGGTGACGGGATTTTATGGAATGTTGCCGGAGCCGATCGGGCCGTGGTACGTGATCCGCAGTTCGAACGCGCACAGTTGGGTGGAGGTCTGGATCGAGGGCCGGGGCTGGGTCGTTTTCGACCCGACTCCGCCGGGAAGCAATCAGCCGAGAATGTCGGCGTTGAGGCTTTGGTTTTTGAAAATGCAAGACCGTTTGGTGGTGATGAGCGAGGAGTGGATGGGCGGAGGGTCTGGATTGCTGAGGCCAACGCTACCGAAGCTGGATGTGAACTGGGGCTGGCTTACGGCAGTGCTTTTGTTGGGATCAACACTGCTGGGAGCGGTGGTGTTTTGGTGGCACCGTAAACCGGTGGAGCAAACAACGCAGAATGAAGCAACAGTTGCATACCGCCGTTATCTTGAGGCGGCAAAGAAGCAGCGTGCGCTGAGCCAGACGGCGCGCGAACTGGAGCAGAGCGAGATTGTCAGGCTCTATGAACGGGCGCGTTTTGCAAGAGACCAGGGCGCACTTGTGGACTTAAAACGGCTTGTGACGGAGTTCGTCGAGAAGCGCGTGTAGGGTGGATACGATGGTCCCTGGCTGCGCACCGGTTGTGTCGCCGGCCTTGAGCACGCCCGCCGGGGAGAAGGATGCGCCGGGGGATTTTTGAATGAGATCCATGAGCTTTTGCGGGTCGATCTTTGCTTCTGGGTGGAACTTGATCTGGAAGATGCCCTGGCGGCGATCGACGCTCTCGACGCCGATCTGCTGGGCGAGATTCTTGGCTTGTCCGAAATCGACAAGCAGCTTTACGGCATCGGGCACGGGGCCGTAGCGGTCGGCGAATTCGGCGACGATGTCGGATGCGGCTTCGCGGCTTTTTGCATCGGCAATTTTCTTGTAGGCGCGGAGGCGCTGATTGTCTTCGGGAATGTATTCGGAGGGAATGCGAATCTCGAAGCCGAGATTAAGGGTGGAGTGAATTTCGAGCGGCACTTCTTCGCCCTTCATTTCCTTGACGGCCTCTTCGAGCATGCGGACATACATGTCGAAACCGACGGCGTTGATCTGGCCGGACTGTTCGCCGCCAAGCAGGCTGCCGGCACCGCGCAACTCGAGATCGAGAGCGGCGATCTTGAAGCCCGCGCCGAGATCGGAAAATTCCTTGAGGGCGGCGAGACGCTTGCGGGCGACTTCGGTGAGCTCGGTATCGGGTGGAACCAGCAGGTAGGCGTAAGCGCGGCGATTGGAACGGCCCACGCGGCCACGTAACTGGTACAACTCGCTCAGGCCGTAGTTCTGCGCGTTCTCTATGATGATCGTGTTGGCGAGGGGAATGTCGAGACCGTTTTCGACGATCGTGGTGCAGACGAAGACATCGAATTCGTGGCGCATGAAGCCGAGTAAAACTTTCTCGAGTTCCGCGTCCACCATTTGGCCATGGCCAACGCCGACGCGGACGCCGGGCACTAATTCCTGAATGGAGAAAGCGCGTTCGTAGATCGTTTCCACACGGTTGTGGACGAAGTAAACCATGCCGCCGCGGGAGACTTCCTGTTCGATGGCGGGCTTGATGATGGCCTGGTCGAATTTGGCGACGACGGTGTGGACGGCGAGACGGTCTTTGGGTGGCGTTTCGATGACGGACAGGTCGCGAATGCCGACGAGCGACATGTGGAGAGTGCGGGGGATCGGAGTGGCCGAAAGAGTGAGCACATCGACGTTTTGCTTGATCTGCTTGAGACGCTCTTTGTGCCGCACTCCGAAGCGCTGTTCCTCGTCGACGACCAGGAGACCGAGGTCGGGGAAAACGACATCCTTCGAGAGGATGCGATGAGTGCCGATGAGGATGTCCACCTTACCGTTCTCCATGTCTTCGAGAACCTGTTTGGTCTCCTTGGGATTGCGGAAGCGGCTCAATTGTTCGATGTGAACGGGGAAGGCGGCGAAGCGGCGCTTGAAGCTTTCAAAGTGCTGGAACGCGAGTACGGTGGTGGGTGCGAGAACGGCCACCTGCTTGCCGTCGCCAAGGGCTTTGAAGGCGGCGCGCATGGCTACTTCGGTTTTGCCGAAGCCGACGTCACCGACGATGAGGCGATCCATGGGCAGCAGGCTTTCCATGTCGCGTTTGATGTCGCGCACGGCAGTGAGCTGGTCTTTGGTGGCGTTGAATTCGAAGGAGTCTTCAAACTCGCGCTGCCAGTTGGAATCGGGAGAGAAGGCGAAGCCTTCGGCCATGCGGCGCTGTGCGTAAAGCTTGAGCAGCTCGTCGGCCATTTCGCGCATTTTAGCTTTGACACGGCTCTTCGTTTTCTGCCAGGTGACGCCGCCCAGCTTGTCGAGCGGGGCCTTGGAATCGCCTCCGCCACTGCGGTGCTTTGAGATCAGATCGAGACGGGTGACGGGTACGTAAAGCCTGGATTCTCCGGCATACTCGAGCAACAAAAACTCGCCATTGCCTTCGCCCTGATTGATGATTTTTATGCCGAGAAATTTGCCGACGCCATGGGTCTGATGAACCACGAAGTCGCCAACCTTGAGGTCGGCGATGTCGGCGGCGAAAGCGCCCATTGAGGAGACAGGGCCGCGCTGGCTGGACCGGGCAATGAGATCGGAAGATTCGAAGAGATCGTCGCCGCCGAAGAGGGCAAGCTTGGGCTCGCGGAAGACAGTGCCGCGGGAGAGGCGGCCCTTGATCAGAATTACATGGGCCGTGCCACTGGAGTAAACGCGATCGGCGAGGTATTGCGGCATCGCTTCGTCCGGCGGCAGGATCACCTGATAGGGGACCTTGTACTCGCTGAAGACGTCGGCGAAACGTTCGACTTCACCGAGCGAGTTGGCGAAGAAAACGACGCTGTAGCCGGACCGTACGAGGGTGCGAGACTCTTCGACAGCGAGGCGGATATTGCCACGAAACGTGATGCCAGGGCGCGATGCGAATTCAAAGGCGTTGCGGCCCGTTTCGAGGGCTAGCTCGCGAAGCTCCAGTTCGCTCATGCCCGCGACACCGTGCGAAGCGAGTTCTCCGTAATGGAAGTAATGCAGCTCGGGCTCGACTTCGGCCGCGCCATCTTCGAGGCGCTTCCAGAAGCGATCGGCCGAGGCGCGAATTTGTTCTGGCTCATCCCAAAGCAGCATGCCGTTGCCGACCAGATTCAGCAGGGAGTGTTCGCGCGGGGCATCGGTATCGGTACGAGTTTCGACCAGAGGGAGGATGCGCAAATCGGGCACGCGGGCGATAGAGCGTTGGGTTGCGGCATCAAAGCGGCGTATCGATTCGATGGTGTCGCCGAAGAATTCGAGGCGCACCGGCTGTTCCGCTTCGGCTGGAAAAATATCGACAATGCCACCACGAATTGAAAATTCGCCAACCATCGTGACCGGCTCGCTGCGGTCGTAACCAATGCGTTTGAGGTGGAGTTCGAGATCGTCGAGGGAGACTTCTTCGTTCTCTTTGAGCGTGAGCACAAGCTGCCGATAGAAGGTGGGAGCGGCGACGCGCAGCATGGCGCTGGCGACCGGGGCGATCGTGATTGGCGCGCTTTGATTCGAGAGCCGCCAGAGGCCAATCGCACGGAGTTCGAGGATCTCAGAGTGAGGGGTGAGCTTCTGATGTGGCAGTACATCGAGCGGCGGAATAAGCTGTGCGCGGGCCTGCGGATCATTGGGAAGCAGTAGCGTGAGAAAACTGTTGGTGGCTTCCAGCAGCGCCTCCGCCTCGCGATTGCCATCGGTGATGATGAGCTGGGTCTTGCCTGTCTTGTGCCACAGGAGCGCAACGGCGAGTCCTTTGGCGGCGAGGGTCAGGCCGCCGAGAGAAAGCGTGTGGGTGTCTGCGGATTCGAGACGGGCGAGGAGCTGCTCGAAGTCTTCGCGTTGAGAGACAGAGAGGAGAAGATCGCGGATCACTGATGGCGATCCAGGATTTGCTGGACGAGGTTGGTGGTCGAATATCCAGGCTCGAGCGGCAGCGCGAGGACTTGGCCTCCGGAGGCTTCGACCTCTTCGCGGCCGGCGATGAAATGGCTCCAGTCGGCACCCTTGACGAGGAAGTCGGGGAGCACGGCGGCGATCAATTCGCGGGGGGTATCTTCGTCGAAAAAAGTGACGGCATCGACGGCTTGGAGATTCATGGCGATGGCGGCGCGCGTTTGTTCGGAGAGGATGGGTCGCGAAGGCCCCTTGAGGCGCTGTACGCTGGCGTCGGTGTTCAAGGCGAGAATCAGCACTTCGCCTAGCGAGCGGGCGGATTCGAGCAGACGGATGTGGCCCGGATGAATGATGTCGTAACAGCCGTTGGTGAAGACGACGCGCTTGCCTTCCTTACGCCAGACGGCGCGTTGCTCAACGAGGGCGGGACGCGTGAAAAGTTGGGACATGGATACACTTTTAGTTTATGAGATTTGTGTACTGTCTCGGAATGATAGGTGCGCTGTTGCCGGCCCAAAGTCTGGATGACCAGATCGCCGCTATTGCAATGAAGATGCAATCGCGCCTGGTGGAATGCCGCCGCGATATGCACATGCACCCTGAACTTTCGAATCAGGAAGTTCGCACGGGCAAGCTGGTCGCGGAACGGCTGCGTGCGCTTGGCATGGATGAGGTGCGTACGAACGTCGCGGGCAACGGCGTTGTGGCCTTGCTTAAGGGGGGCAAGCCCGGCGCGACTGTTGCGTGGCGTGCCGACATGGATGCTTTGCCGATTGACGAGAGCGGTATGTCGATGGCGTACAAGAGCACCGTCAAAGGTGTGAAGCATGCTTGTGGGCACGACGCTCACACGACCATCGGGTTGGGCATTGCGGAAGCTCTCTTGCAGATCAGAGAGCAGATTCCGGGGAGTGTGAAGTTTCTCTTTCAGCCAGCGGAAGAGGGCGCTAGCGGCGTGGCGGAATGGGGGGCCAAACTCATGATCAAAGAGGGTGCTCTCGAAAACCCCAAGCCCGACGCCATTTTCGCATTCCACGTCGCTGGCAATCTTAACGCCGGCACGATCGGCTATACCGATAATGCCGCCTCTTCCGCCGCCGCAAATGTCCGCATCCAGTTCAAAGGCAAGCGCGCCCATGGTGCTTATCCCTACCAGGGGATCGACGCCGTGGCAGTTGCCTCGCAGTGCATCGTTGCGCTGCAGACCATCCACAGCCGCCGAATTGACACGCTCGAGCCCAGCGTCTTTTCACTGGGCACGATCCAGGGTGGAGACCGCCGCAACGTCATCGCCGAAACTGTCACCGTCGCGGGCACGGTCCGCACGTTCTCGGACAAGACGCATGACGACTATGAGGTCAAGATCCGGCAGACTCTCGACGGCTGTAGCTCCGCCATGGGTGCTTCTTACGAACTCGAATACAAGCGCGGCAACCTGGCAATGATGAATCACCCCGCCCTGAACAAGGCCGCGCTCCCCGTCCTCGAAAAGATTCTTGGGGCCGCGAATACAGTGCAAAGCGCTCCCGGAATGTTCGCCGAAGACTTCAGCCGTTACCAGCGCGTCATCCCAGGGACCATGTTCCTGCTCGGTACCGCGAACCCGGCCAAAGGCATCGTCGCCGGCGTACACACCGCTGAATTCGACATCGACGAAGATGTGCTCTCGCTTGGGGTGAGAACAGGTGCCAGTATTCTCCTCGACTATCTCAACAGGAATTCGAAATGAAATCCCTATTCTTGCTTGCCGCTTCTCTACAAGCCCAGTCTCTTGACAGTGTGATCGCGAAAGAAGTGGCCGCGATGGAGCAGAAGCTCATTGACACCCGCCGCGAGTTGCATATGCACCCCGAGCTATCGAACGCAGAATCTCGTACAGGCAAATTCATAGCCGAGCGGCTGCGGGCGCTGGGTTTCGATGAGGTGAAGACGAATGTCGCCGGCAACGGAGTGATCGGTATTATCAAAGGCGGCAAGCCTGGCCCGGTGGTTGCCTGGCGTACCGACATCGATGCGTTGCCGATTGACGAATCCGGGTTCAACGTTCCTTATCGCAGCACGAACCAAGGTGTGAAACATGCCTGTGGTCACGATGCACACATGACGGTGGCACTGGGCGTTGCCGAAGTTTTTAGCAGGATCAAAAAGGAGATTCCGGGGACGGTTAAGTTCATCTTTCAGCCTGCGGAAGAGGGCGTGTCGAATGCCGAGTTCTTCGGCGCTGCGCTGATGATCAAAGAAGGTGCGCTACAGAA